>VFZK01000109.1 GCA_016871215.1 Acidimicrobiia bacterium
AGCCCTTGACTCACCAGCAAAATGCCGTGCAGACGGTGGTCGTATCGCGATTCTTCCGAGCGCGTGATCTCTTGCTGCACGGCCAGGCGCATGACTTCTTTGTCCGAAATCGTAAGTTTTCGCATGGGCAAAGCCCTCCTTGCCCTTCGACTATGGCAAGGAGAGGCTTTGAAAGCAAGAACACTATGCGGCATTATTTATGACGCTATGTATACTATGCCTTCTACGTAATTGAGCACTACGTCGACAAGGAGTTTCGCTACTCCGGACTGGGTTCGTTTGAGGCGATGGCGGCCGGAGGGCCGTCGCTAACCCTTCGCCAGCCAGGATTTCTGGCGAAACCTTTTGCCTCGCTCATCGTTTTGCCATTGTTGAATAGCTTGAGAGAAAAGCCCGTGAGGTGGAACTACTCGACACAACAGCCGCAATGATCGGCCGGTGCCGGGCATGCTCAAATGGGTCCATTCCGGGGAAGCGTGCATTCGCAACTTGTTGGGTGTCCCGCCTTCAGGCGGCAGAAAGCAAGCTGAGGCACTAACGCAAACGGAAGGCGTCCGTAAGCGGCGTTTCGTGTTCCCGGATGTCGAAAAACCGCTGAAGCGGTTGTTGGGGTCTGAAGGTCTTCCAACCCCTCGATAATTCGAGGGGCCTGGAGATTGGACATTTGAATGTGGGAGCCGGCCTCCGAACGGCGACCAGAATCCCCGTCCAGCAATGGTCGCCGACCAAAGGTCCGTTCCCACGTTCACAATCTGCCGCTTCGTTGCATAGCTGTGAATCGTTGGCGACGAAGCGTGGAGCTTGACCCGTCCCAAGTCCCAAGAGCAAGGAGCCATAGCGATGCATCTCTTGGTGAACCTCATACCTTGAAAAATGTCCAATCTCCGGCCACGAGCTGGAAGGGCGTGCAGTGAAGCACGTGAGTGCTTAGCAAGCCTCCGGCTTGCCCTTCCGTCCTGGCCGAACGGCGAACACTGGAAGCTGATCCGCCACCGAATCGGTCATCCTTGCGCGATCCACTTTGCGCAATCGAAAGTGCTTGCTTTGGTGGTTCGTCGTCGAAGCGATGGGTGATTCAAACAAGGCGGAAGCACACGCGGCTGATGGGACATTCTGGTCGAATGGCACCGGGAGTTGTCTCTGCTTTAGCCCGTGGCCGAACCAGGCTAGGCAAGCTTCACTGCCCTTGATATCCTGCGAGCGTTCAGGTGTTGCGTTCTGCTGGTGCCATGGTCTTGGCGCATCGCCTCTGATGCCGAGAGCAAACTACATAGATCTGGAGGTTCAACCTATGACGAGTGTCGACCGAGAGGCTCGCAACACCCATTCACCGGAAAGGCGGCTGCGGCGCGCGTTTCTGATAGTTCTGCTTCTGTCGCTGGGTTGCCTCTACCTCCACAGCTTGGGACAGGAGCGGAATTGTCGCGTGGCTGTTTCGCTGATCGATGCCAACACCAAAAAACCCTTGTCCGGCGTCATTCGATGCACGCTGCAGGCAACAGGGGAGGTCATTCCGATCCCTGGGTTGCTCAATCGTGGACAGGGTGTGGGCGTAGTGGACCGTCTCCAAGGCCGAACAACGCCAGAGAAGATTCCGATCAGAGACTGGTATGTGCTGCCTGGTTCTGCCGAGATCGATCTGCCACGCCAACCCGTCAAGCTGGAGGCGTTTTCTGGCCTGGAAACCGAACGGACCGAAGTGTCGATCGATCTCTCGGCAAAGACCCGAGACTCCCAGGCGCTGGCGCTACGTTCGTTTTCCCAGACCCAACAGCGGGCCTGGTTTGCCGGCAACACCCATTTGCACCTCTATGGGCTCACGCGCCCGGAGGCTGACCGCTACCTGGCCGAGGTTCCGCAGGCTGACCGGCTGGATGTGCTCTTCACGTCGCATTTGCTCAGGCCGTCGGAGGACGCTTCTTATGTCTCGAACCAATATCCAATCGGTGACCTCAAAGGCCTTGGAGGCACCCGAGTCTTGATGAACAACGGTGAAGAGCATCGCAACAACTTTAAGGCGTATGGGCCTGGTTACGGCCACGTGATGTTCCTGAACATCAAGCAGCTGGTTCAGCCCGTAAGCATCGGCCCTGGCATTACGGGAAAAGGAACCGATGGCGTGCCGTTGCAGCAAGGAATCGACGAGGCCCACCGGCAAGGAGGTACGACGATTTGGTGCCACAACGGCGCCGGTACGGAGAGAGTGCCTAACTTTGTGAGTGGCAAGGTCGATGCCCAGAACATCTTCGACGGCAACGCTCAAGAGAGATACGAAGACACCTTTTACCACTATCTGAATGCGGGTTTGCGCGTTCCGTTTTCCACCGGCACGGACTGGTTTCTCTACGATCTGTCCCGGGTTTACGCTAGGGTGCGTGGCAGCTTGGGTATTCAGTCGTGGCTCGATGCTTTGGAGGCTGGGCGGACATTCATCACGAATGGGCCGTTACTCGATTTGAAAGTCGGTGGCAAAGATATTGGCGAGATCGTCCGCCTAGGCGCTGCTGGCGACGTGGCCGTGGAGGGCAGAGCCACGGGCCGGGTTGACTTCGAGACGCTGGAACTGGTGCAGAACGGAAAAATCGTGAGCGCAGTCAGGACGGAGCCATCGAGAAATCACTACGTTGCGTCTATCCGGCAAAAAGTCAGAATCGAGAGTTCTGCATGGCTGGCCTTGCGGATTTCGAGTGGCAAGAGCAACGAGTACGGGCGGCGGTTGTTCGCGCACACCTCGGCCGTCTACCTCGAGGTTGGCAGGAAGGGCCTGCGGATGCCTCAGGAAGTCGATTTCCTGGTCAAAGAGACTGAGCAGGCGCGCGACTTGGTTGCTGCCAAGGCCGTGTTTGCGAGTTCAGAAGAGCGGCAGCGGGTGTTGGCAGTCTATGAAAACGCTCTCAACCTTTTGCGGAAGAGTCCGAAAGCCGCATTGGATCGCTAGTCTTCCTTGGCGGCCACCATGTTCACAGTTCGGTCAAATCTTGATTGCCGGGCTGAATTCCAGCTTTCGCGGGAATCTGCGAGCGCAACTCAACTTCGGGAAAGCTTCTTGTCGTAATCGCCCAGCTGGTAAGCCTCCATCCAGTTGGCCGTGGGCGGTGGTTCTTCCGGCATTACACAGCGCAACAACTGGACCGATTTCGCCAGCGAATCGTTCACCGTCAGGTAGGGTTCTTCGCACTCGATGCTCAGCGGCCCGTCGTAGCCGACCCGTCGCAGCGCAATCAGGAAGTCGCGCCAAAACGATTCAGAGTGGCCATAGCCCAGCGTGCGATAGCTCCAGGATCGAGCTTCCCAGTCGTCATAGTCGGCTGACGAGGCCACGCCATCGCGGGCCACCAACTGTGCATCCATCGAGACATCTTTGACGTGGCACGTGTAGATCGCTTTGCCGATGGTTTGAATCAACACGACCGGATCGATGCCCTGCCACCACAGGTGCGAAGGGTCAAGATTCATCCCCATCGTGGGCCCGACGGCCTCGCGGAGTCGCAAGAACGTTTGGGTGTTGTACACCACATCACCGGTGTGCGGTTCGATGCAGAGCTTCACGTCGTATCGATCTGCGATCTCGGCAGCGCTCTTCCAGTAGGGAATCACCCTTTCGCGCCATTGCCATTTGTAAGCTTCCTTGAACATGACAAAAGCCGAATTGATGATCCAGTTAGGTGTCTGGTCGTCTGGGCTCCCTCCTGGTGTGCCGGCAAGCAGACTGAGGGTTTTGACGCCGAGCCTTTGCGCGATCTGGCAGGTGGCCACGAAGTCATCGTGAGCCGCTTGCGCGATCGAAGGATTGGGGTGCAGCGGGTTCCCGTGACAGGAAAACGAACAAATCTGTTGGCCGCGCAATTCCAGGGTTCGCCTGAAGGCTGCCAGGGCGGAATCGTTGGCAGCAAGCTGCACCGGGTCGTAGTGCACCTTCGGAATATGCCCTCCCGCACAGGCCTCAATTAGTCGGATGCCATGCTTGCTGGCCGCATCCAGCGTTTCCTCCCACGATCGGTCCAGCATGCTGGCCGAAAGTAATGCGATTTCCATCGGTGCCTCCTAACGCGAGTTGGGCCCAGGTGCGACGACATTCTTTGAGATTCCCGGCGCCACACGCATCGCAGCGTCCATGTGCGACCGTTCTTCCTTCTGCAGGCATTGACGACCTGGATCGAATGAGCGAAGAATCGCCTTCAGAGGTTTCGAACTCCGGCCAGATCGAAAAAGGTGTTAAGGACGCGACGACCGAAGCTGCAACTCTACATCAAGTCAGAGGGAGACGAATATGAAGAAGCGCATTCGAGCGCTGTCGCGATTGCTGTTGCTGTGCGCCGCAGGATTCGTAGCGCCAGCCCAGCTGATTCCGGCGCCTACTTACCACGACAAACAGGACCTGTTGTTCTATATCGACGGGCCGTTTGCGCGGCCCGTGCGCAACAAAACCGACTGGGAGATCCGGCGCCGTCACATTCTGGAAAACATGCAGGAAGCCATGGGCCAACGGCCTCGAAGAAACCGGTTCCCCCTGGAACTTGAGGTCCTGGAAACTCAAGAGTTTTCTGGGTATCGACGACAGCGAATTGCCTATGCGAGCGAGTCGCTGGATGGCAGGCCAGACCGCGTACCAGCCTATTTGTTCCTCCCGACGAAACTGAAAGCAGGCGCCAAGGCTCCGGCGATGCTCTGCCTTCATCAAACCACCCGCATCGGAAAAGCCGAACCAGCCGGGTTTGGCGGCAAATCCGATCTGCACTACGCCCGGGAGCTGGCGGAAGCGGGTTATGTGACTCTCGCTCCCGATTATCCGAACTTCGGAGACTACACGATCGACGTGTATGCGAATGGCTACGCCAGCGCCACGATGAAAGGTATTGTCAACCACAGTCGCGCCGTCGACCTGTTGCAGTCGCTTCGCGAAGTCGATCCCCAGCGCATCGGCGTCATTGGGCATTCTCTCGGTGGACACAACGCGCTGTTTGTCGCGGCGTTCGATTCACGCATCAAGGTCGTCGTGACAAGCTGCGGGTTTAACTCGTTTCGGAAGTACGAAAAAGGCAACCTGACCGGCTGGAGCCACAAAGGCTATATGCCGAGGATTCTGGACCTCTATCGAGCGGACGCCCTTCTGATGCCGTTCGATTTCACCGAAGTGCTCGCCGTTCTGGCACCGCGTGCTGTTTTCGTCGCAGCGCCGTTGGGCGATTCCAATTTCGAAGTTTCGGGAGTGCGAGACTGCATCGAAGCGGCTTTGCCTGTCTACGACAAGATTTTTCAGGCACGCGAACATCTGGTCTGGCAACATCCCAACGTGGGACATGAGTTTCCGCTGGAGCTCCGCAGGGCTGCCTACGCATTTGTGGATCGTTGGCTCAAGGGACGGTGACTTGTCAGCGGGAGGTTGGTTTTTCGAGAACGTGTTGGTGCTTCAGCAAGACATGGAAGATGCGTTACGCAAAAAACGCTAACGCATCCTACGATGATTGATTGGTAGATCCATTCGGTGCAGGTAAGCCATGACCAGCCGCACGATAGCCTTTTTTGTAGGATGCTTTGGCGCTTTCCGCGCAACGGATCATTGGCCTCAGCAAAAGGCGATGGTGGTTCCTAAGCCTTTGGCGGTTGCCTGCTCGTAGATGCTCTTGGCCACCGTCGTGTCTTGTACGCCAAGGCCGATGCCATCGAATAGTGTCACCTGGTCTTCACTCGTTCGTCCTGGCACTTGGCCCGTAATCACCTGGCCCAGATTTCCAGCATAACAGTCCCGGCCCAGAATCTTCTTCTCGATTGCCTGGCTGACTTCGCCGCGTTCGACACACTGCTCCATCTTGTCGGCGAAAATGCGGCAGCGAGGTAGAAGCGTCATCTCACATTCAATCTTGCTGTGCAGGTCTGCACCCATGCAGGAGAGGTGGGTGCCTGGCCGGACCCAGCGGTTCATCACGATGGGCTCGGTGCTGTTCGTCGCCGTACAGATGACATCAGCTTCGCGGCAGGCTTCTTCCGCCGTGGCCACGCGAATGGGAACGCAAAGCTCGGCTGCCAGATCTCTGGCGACTTGTTCGGCCTGGGGCTGGCGGATGTCGAAGAGGTCAATTCTTCTGAACGGCCGTACGCTGGCGACGGCGCGCACGCACTGCCGTCCCAGCTGTCCGGCCCCAATGACGGCCAGGACTTCGCTGTTCTGCCGTGCGAGGTGTTTCGCCGCTACCGCCGCCGCAGCTGCAGTGCGGTACATCGTTGCCAGAACCGATTCGACGATCATGAGCAGCTCGCCGGTTTCGGGGTCGTACAACTGGAGGGTTCCCATGATAGTGGGCAAGCTTTGGTCGACGTTGGCTTTGCGCTCCTGGCCCAGCTTCATCGTCAACATGTTCGCCGCTTTCGTGTAACCTGCCATGCAGGCGGAGATGCCGATTCCGCCCGGCATATCGATGATGTACTTGGGCGGCAACAGGTCTTCGCCTTTTTCGTGGTCTGCCAGGCATCGCTCGATGGCGGGTATGACCTCGCGAATGTCGATCTGGCCCGCAACGTCCGCTCGGGTCAGAACGATTGTTGTTCTAACCATGGTGTGATCCTCTCAAACGCCTGCTCGATTGTTTCCAGAGCCGTGGCATAGCTGATTCGGAGGGCGTTCCGGCACGACTCGCCAAAGGTATCGCCGGGAATCGTGCAGACGCCGGTTTCTTCCAGCATCTTCAGCGCAAACGCTGAGCCATCCGTCCCGGCGGGCAAGGAAGGCATGATGTAGAAGGCACCCTGGGGACAGTATCCACTCAGGTGAGGAGCCGCATCGATCCAGCTCACGATATGGTCGCGACGCCGCCGGTATTCGGCCACCATCTCGGCAACGCACTGTTGGCTTCCCTGCAGCGCAGCAGCTGCCGCCCATTGGCCCGGAGTGTTGCCAACCGTCGTCGTAAACATGTGATAACGGCGCAGCGTCTGGATATTGGCTTCGCTGGAAATGAGCCAGCCGATGCGCAAGCCGGGCATGCTGTAGGTTTTGGAAACGCAACTGGCCACAATGACGTTGTCGAGATCGGGGTTGCAATCCAGGACGCTGCAGGGTTCTACCTCGTCCAGAATGAGGCGGTCGTAGACTTCATCGCTGATCACGGTGACGCCACGCCGTTGCGCCTCGACGCAGATCGCCTGGATGGCCGACCGCGGGTACAACGTCCCGGTAGGATTGCCCGGAGAATTCAGAATAATGGCGCAGGTCTTGGGCCCAATCGCGTCGATCACTTCCTGTGGATCTACCTGGTAACCGTTCTGCGCGGTCGTGACAATGCGCCGGACGCTGGCACCCGCCATCCGAGCCAGGGGCTGAAACAGCACGAAGGAGGGCTCGATGACAATGACCTCTTTGCCTGGAGCGGCCACACTGGTGATGGCCAGAAACATGGCTTCGCTGCCACCGGTCGTTTCGACGAAGTTCTCCGGTTTCAGCCGCCGTCCTGTGCGCGCTGAGTAGTATTCGGACAAAGCGGAGAGAAGCTCAGGCAGCCCGGCATCCATGGTGTAGTGGGTCTTGTCCTCGTTCAGAGCTGCGACGTGCGCTTCGATGATGTGCTTCGGTGTTGGAAAGTCCGGCTGGCCAATCGAGAGGTGAATCACATCCTTCATCGTTGCGGCGAGATTGAACATCCGCCGAATGCCAGAGAGCGGCAGAGCCGCCAGAGCAGGATTCCAATCAATCATTCGTTGCATGGATGATTTCCTGAGGATGGTGGGCGGAGACAACAGAGAGTGCTTGCACGGCGATGAATGGCCACCGCTAGTTCTTTCCCGATTCGGGCATCGTACGATTCTTTTCTACCAGGCGCTCGGCGCACTTTCGCATTTCGTTGAACGCCTCGACGAGCTGCGTGATGTCGTGGCCCGGGCAAACCATGCGAAATCCCTGTGCTGCCCGGCTTTCCGCTTCAGCCGGCGAGTTGGTGACATAGCCTGCTGCAACGCCGGTGGCTCTCGATGCGGACAGGACTTCCTGTACCAAGTCTTCCACTTGCCGGTCGCTCATCCGTTCGGCGCCTAGGGAGCGCGAAAGGTCGTACGGCCCGATGAGCACACAGTCGATGTCTGGCACCGCCATCATCTCCCTAACGTTCTGCACCCCGGTCGCGGTCTCTACCATCACAATCGTTAGAATCTGCTCATTGGAGCGCTGGGTGTAGTCGAACGCGCCCTGCAGATAGTCGTATCGCTCTTGTTTGGCATGGTAGGGCGTGCGCAGGCCAGTGGCCGACCGGCTTCCTCGGGGAGGGAACTTGGCGGCCCGCACGATCGCCTCGCACTGCGCGGGAGTTTCGACCATCGGCACAATGACTCCCAACGCCCCAAGGTCCAGGACTCGGCCGATCCAGGCCGGGTCAGGCCCAAGGGTTCGCACCAGGGGAACGGTTGACACGTTCGTGAAGGCAGCCATGGCCGCAGAAATGGTCGCTTCGGACCAACCGCCGTGTTGCCAGTCGATCCAGACAAAGTCGAAACCGTACTGGGCTGCCTCCTCGGCGATTTCAGGTGCTGGAAAGTAGAGGGAAGGACCAGAAATCAGCCCTCCTTCCAAAAGCTTCTTCCGAGCGCGATTCGCCCTCATATGCGATCCTCGTGGAATTGAGCTGTGGCTCGTCTGGCCAATTGTTCTCGCTTGGCGATTCGACACGCGGGCAGAACCAGGGATCAGGCCAAGCAAATCACCTGGTTCTTGCAGTCGATGCGCACGGGCTGGCTGTAGTGATAAACGCTCACACCCTCTGCAACGGGAGTTTTTGCGCGCACGATGAACTCCGTCCATTCGGGACAGTTAAACGCCGAAAAGGCCAGCTCTATCCCTTCGATCAAACCAGCGGGTTCCACAGCCAGATTAGGAAGGATCATGGGTCCTGTGTCCGTCTGGTAAACCTTCTCGCGCTCATTGGCGTTCATGGTCTTGATGGGATAGTCGATGACGGCTGTGTAACGTTGGTTCTCGATCTCGGTCCTCGCGATCAACGGGTGGCCGGCCAGCGTACTTTCAATAATCCGGTCCTTGGTTTCCAAAAGCTGTCCTTCGCACTCCCAAGGTTCGATTCTCAAGCTGTCGAAGGCTTCCTGGGTATTCGCCACTAGACGTTCAGGCTGTGTGCCCAACGAGGGTGGGTATAGCGAGACCGAGCGGTCGGCTCGGTCGTAGGTTTTGATGTGCATGAACTGGGTCTTGGAAAAAACCGGAACGAAATCCGCGTTGGGTTCGAGCCAGATGTCGCGCTCGACACCAACGCGCTCCGTCTTGCAGCTGGCTCCTAAGAAGAAGTCAAATAGTTCTCCGCTCCCCTTTTCGGTAATACGGCAGCGGCAGTCCATCTGGATGCGGGCGTTGTTCAAGGAGAACGGCGGCTTGTGGCTCACTGTGACGGGCGGTTTTTTCAGTGTGTCGATGCGAAAGGTCACAAAGGAACGAGAGAAGTCCAAGGTTTTCATGGATAAGTCCTCACTTGGCGGGCAGACGCGCCAGCCTAATCAGGAGCGGAAAATACAGTAGTCTGCGCGCTGCTGACAACGGATTTCTGGCGGCTGGACCCAGCGGCAACCTTGCGGATACTCAAGGCCAGCAATTCGTTTCGTCATCGCGACGGTGTCACGGTGCGATCGCGCGTCGAGCTGGGTCGTCATACCCGCGCAGACAGGCATCGAGTCCAGCGCAGCCATACTTGCAGTGAGAAGAATCGCCGCGTTCTGGTTTTTGGGCATGACAGAGCCACCGCGACGGCAGAATACGTTGGCGAACCGACGAATGGCGGCACTCAGTGTTTATGCGGGGTCGTGGGCTGCAGGTGTCTTACTGATTCGGAAGGAAGAAAGCTTTTCCAGCTCTAGTCGCTTCGTTATCGTAGGCGCTCGCGTAGCCCTGCTGCCGATAGGCTTCGTGATATCGAGCCAGCTTCGTGCGGTCGAGTTCGACCCCCAAGCCGGCTTCAGAGCTCACCGCGATGTGCCCCTGTTCGATCCGGACGGGTTCTCTCACCACGTCGTCGGCCAACATATGGTTGTAAGTCTGGTTGGCGAATACGCATGCTGGGCTGGTGCAGAGCACCTGCATGGCAGCTCGTGTGGCAATCGATAAGGGAGCGAAGCTGTGATAGACGAGAGGCAGACCGGCCGTCTCGCACATTGCGGCAGCGCGCTGAAAATTGGCGATCCCTCCCGCCTGCCAGGGGTCACTCATGATGACATCGGCGGCGCCAGCGGCCAGGATGTCGGCAATATCCCAGTTAAGCCAGCTGCTCTGATTGGCGGCGATCGGAATCGGAGAGCGCCGCCGCAGTTCGGCCAGTTCGCGAATATTCCGCATCCGGATCGGTTGCTCGATGTACTGCAAATCGTACTCACGCAGAGCATGAGCCATCCGGAGGGCCGTTCCCGGAGTCCAGGCCTCATTGGCGTCAACCCGCAGCTGTGCTTGGGGACCTCCACCCCGGCGAAGCGCCGCCGTTGCGGCCAGGTCGCGTTCCCGATCGAGGCCTACCTTGGTGTACAGCGTCGTGAAGCCTGCAGACGCCATCCTTTCAGCGTCGCGCTCGATGCGTTCCGGGGTCGTGTGCTGGACGAAACCCATAATCGGAACGCGGTCACGGACAGGCCCGCCCAACAAAGCATGAATCGGGGCCTTCAGCGACTGCCCAAGAATGTCCCAAAGAGCGATCTCGATACCGGCCAGCGCCGAGTTTCCCACATAAGGGAAGCTGCACCAGCCTCCCAAGCTCTGCATGTCGAGCCATCGACGTTGGATCTGACGCGGATCTTTCCCAAGAATCGTCTTGGCCGCTGAGTCGATTGCAGCCAGCGTGACCTCGGGCGAGGGCGCTGGCACCGACTCGCCAACGCCGGTGATCCCGGCATTCGTGGCCACCTCGACGACGATGGCGGTGACACCGTGACGGACTCCTTGTGACCAGATCTCTGGCTCGGTGAAAGCGATGGTTACCGGCGTCGCTTGAACCGATTCAATCTTCATGGCAGAAGCCCGTCAGTTCTCCGAAGCCAGCGCCGCGATTAACTCGCCTGCGTAGATTCGATTGGTTGCCCGGATCATCACGAGGACAGCATCCTGTGGAGCCGTGATCTGTTCTTCGACGTTTCCCTCTAAACTGTAAACGATCCCCAAAACTTCCCCAGCGCGAACGGTCGAGCCGATCGTGGCTTTGGGAAAAAACAAACCACCGCGGCTGTTCTTGATTCCCAGGTCGACGTTTCCCGATCCGCCCAGAATTCTCGGCCGGTAGTCAGAAGGCAGCCTGGCTTCGTCGAGCGTCGCAATATCGAGAAACTTCAGGAGATTGGCAATCCCTTGCGTGTAGCAATCGACGTCTTCTGGACGAACCTCGCCCCCACCGTAGGCCTCCGTGTAGAGCGATGGGATACCGAGCTCGAGCGTTGCGGATAGCGTCCGTCCCGGGGAAACGGTGTCGTGAGCCCAGACGATCGGAGCTCCGAATTCCAGCGCAGCCGACCGCGCTATCCCGGCCTGGCTTCCAATCGTCGAATAGCCGCACAGCGTCAACATGTGATAGTTCCGCCCAGAACTGTGCAAATCGACATAGAGACTGGCGTGCCGCAACACCCGATGCAGCAGCGTGGCCGCGATGCGTTCGCTGAGAGTTCCGTTGTTCGATCCGGGAAACACGCGGGCCATGTTTTTTTGATCGATGGGATTGGAACGAACGCCTAGCCAAAACGCGGGGAGCGTGACGACCGGCACGGCCACAAATGTGCCGCTGACGCTCTGCGGATCGAGGGCGTTGAAGATCCGAAAGATCGCCTCCATTCCCTCGTATTCGTCTCCATGGACGCCCGCGGTCGCGACAAGCGTTTTGCCGGAGCCTTTGCCGCGAACGACCAGCACCGGCGTGGACAAAGCACCATCCTGCCAGTGCGCTGAAAGGGCGGAAGCGATGCTCTCCTCCGGCTGCAAACCACAGGAAGAAAGCCACGTCTGTGCGACCAGATCGCCCAGCGGCTCTGGAGCCGGAAGGCTCAGCTTGTAGACACCTTTGCTACCGGAAGGGACGTTCTCAAACTGAAACTCGGGACGCTGGTTCATTGATAACCTCGCTCATGCAAGAAGACTCGCTTCGAGACCTTGGCGCTGCGTGGCGGAAAATACAGTAGTTCGATTGGATCTGACAACAGCCATTTCCAGGCGGTTGAGCCCTCGAAGCGGGGAGCAAGAGTTCTCGCCGCGTAGTCCCGGGCGGTGACGGCTCGCTTCCGGTTCTTTCGCAGCACCTGTGCGGCAGAGAGCTCAACTTCGCCTATGGCGCGCCATCGTCTTGCCGCGACGGACGCGCTAAACGCGGCCTCCACGCTATCGGCGGTTGTAACTCTGGGCTCCTCCGATCACTTGCGCTGCAGCCTTTCCAGTAGTCCAAAGAAACGTCGTGCGCGCTGGATATCTTTCGCTATTTGCTGCTTCAGCGCTTCAATCGACGGAAACTGTTGCTCATCTCGCAGGCGGTGGAGGAATTGCAACTGAAAGGCGACCGGTGGCGTTTCTGGCGCGTATTCCAACAGGTGGGTCTCGACGGACAGGTTCGTTCCTGAAAGGGTAGGCCGGGTACCCACGTTCGTCACTCCCGGGTAACCCTTGCCATCAAACAGAGCCCGCGTGGCGTACACACCCTTTCCGGGCAGGATTTCATTCTGGGCTTCGAGGTTCAAGGTAGGGAAGAGAAGCGTCTTGCCCAGACTCTGGCCGGAAACGGTGCGCCCCTGAAGCGTGTAGTAGCGTCCTAAGAGGCGATTGGCCTGGCTGACGCGGCCCGACCGAATCAACTCTCGAATCCAGGTGCTGCTGACCCGGCTGCCACGCACCTGAACCGGCGGAACGACGTGAACCGAATAATCGCACTCGCGGCCCAGGGCCTCCAACAAACTGACGTTGCCCGATCGTTTGTGGCCGAACACGAAATTGTGTCCCACGAGAATATGCTTGGCCCGCAAAGAATCGACGAGAATCTGCCGGACGAAATCCTGACCGCTGAGACGTGAAAGCTCCTCGTCGAACTTCGCCAGCAGGAGATACTCGATTCCCAGCGATTCGATCTGGGCGAACTTCTCTGAGCTGGGAACAATCAAGCCTGGAGCTTTGTCAGGCTGGAGGATCTGCAAGGGATGAGGCGAAAACGTCATCACGACGGAAGCGTTATCCGAAGCTGCCGCCGTTCGAACCAGCTCCGCGAGAATCTGGCGATGGCCCAGGTGCAGGCCGTCAAAGTTGCCGATCGTGACCGAGCTTCGTCGCGAAGCAGGAAAGTCCCGGTGGGCATGCAGAATCTTCATCGATTCAGAGGGCGGCTGCACGAGCACTGATTCCAACTGCGGGCAGCGAGATTCGAGAATCGGTTCGTGTCCACGCTCCAAACCTGCCCTCTTCCGCCTCAAGACGCGACACCTTGAGGCTCGACCTTCTCATCCGAAAGATCGCAAATCAGGATTTGGCTGATTCAATCGCCCGTACGTACGCCAGCTTCAAGTCGTAGAGGCATTCTTCGAGCAGCTTCCCTTCGTCTGCCGTCAGATTGCCGCGGGTCTTTTCTTTGAGAATCTCCAGGATGTCGATGGTCTGCTTGGCGCCGGGCAGGTCTTTCTCGGGTCTTCCGGTTTCGGGATGCACGGCCATTCCCAGCTGAAGAAGCGCCGTGGTGCTGAAGGAGAACACCAGCGCCTCAAACGTCATCGCTGGATCTGCTTCGCCAGCGGATGCCGACTCGGGCAGCGCCTCCAAAGTGGGTAAGCCGTCGTCTCCCGACGGGCGCCCAGGTGGCACCGAATCCCGTAGATCGCCTTCGGCGGTAAAAAGCCGTCGATCGGCTACCTTAAACCCGCTGTCTTCCTTCCCCATTGCTTCACCTCTGGAAACGAACGACTGCTTGAAGGGTGGTAGTATAGCACACGGGCTGGCCAGGCCGGGACCGGGTGGCTGCGAGGATTGACACGCTCATAGTGAAGCATGCGAGTGCTTCCGGGATATCAACAGCGTAGCTCTTGCCTGGTTGCCTAGCTAGTTTCTGTCGCGAAACG
>VFZK01000110.1 GCA_016871215.1 Acidimicrobiia bacterium
TTATCGCCGACTCAGCAAGGACTACGAGTATTTGCCCGAAACCAGTGAGGCTTTCATCAAGATCGCCATGATTCACCTGATGCTCCGCCGCCTGGCGCAGCATTCAGAGGGTTTTTAAACACCCTCTGAGACCGAAGAGCTCTCCCACACTCAGCCCGGCTCGGAGGAGGTTAGGTCATGACCATGCCGCTCAGCTGCCTTCGATTCTTGGCTGTAGTGTCGCTTCTGGCTGTCTCACCGCTGCGTTCGAGCGCCGCCGACGAGCGGAACAGCTCGGCCGCACCGGCGCGACAGAACTTCGACTATTTCCTCATCATCACCGGCAGCGAACTGCTACGGGGTCTGTATGCTGATGAGCACACCCAGTTCATCACCCGCGCACTTATGCCTTTGGGCTATCGCTGCCTGGGCTCAGTCACTGTGGGAGACGTGCCTGGTGACTTGGTGAAGGCTCTCGATTTCGCCCGCGCTCAGACCTCGCTAGTGATCACGACGGGTGGCCTTGGCCCTACGAGCCAAGACGTTACCCGGCAAGTGCTTGCCGATTACACGAGAATTGAACTGAAAGAGAGTCCTCAGAGACTGGCTGACTTAAGGCTGGCCTACGCTGGGGCTCAGGGCGACCTGAGGCCGATCTTGCGCGGTCAGGCGTTAGTCCCGGTGAAAGGGACGTTCTTGCCGAACCCGAACGGAACGGCTTTAGGACTCGTTTTCGACGACGGTAGCCGCGTGATTGCAGCCTTGCCTGGCCCCACGCGGGAACTGCAGCCGATGGTCAACAACGAGCTTGTTCCTTACCTGGCCGCGCGATTCGGGCGCCGTCCTGTCGGGCATTCGCTCACTTTGCGGTTCGCGGGCATTGGCCAGTCGCGCATCGATCAGATCATGCGCGATCATCTTTCGGTGCCTGAAGATGTCCTGGTGCTGTCTTCATTCCGCTCGAACCGCGTGGATATCACCTTCTCGTTTCCGGGCACTTCCCCAGAGGAAGCTCAACAGCTGAACAGTTTGCGAGCCGGTTTGCTCAAGCACATCGGGGAATACTTCTATGCAGATGACGGTTCTACCCTGGAAGACCAGGTGGCAAAGCTTCTGGAGCGGCAGAAGCAGGCGCTGGCGGTGTCTGAGATCGCCAGCGCGGGTGCTGTCTCTTCGAGCCTGCTTGGCGCGTCGAAGATCTCAGACCTTTTCCGGGGATCCTACGTCGCGGCCAGTCCGAAGGCCTTGAGCCATCTGCTGGGCTACCGGGAGAACGTCGCGTTTTTGGGGGCAGATGAACCAGGTGTCCTACAATTGGCCAAGAAGACTGCCGGGAAAGAAGGGGTTGCTTGGGCGCTGGCGGTCGGACCGTTGGTTCAAAGCAACGACGGCTCGTCGAGCGTTTGGGTCGCTGCAGGATCGCTCAACTCGGGCTTTGTCGCGCGCAGCTTCAACGTGCGGAAGGGCAGAGAACTTCGCCGGGACGACCTGGCGACCTACGCCCTCGATCTGCTTCGAAGGCAGCTGTCGTCGTCGCCCTGACGTGTCTTGCCGTCGTGACAGCTTCTACCATTCCCGTGAAAACGGGAATCTACACCGCAAGGGCTGGCATGCTTCATTGCAAGCGTGGCAGTCCATGTCTGCTCGTCTCCTCAGTAGGAGAACGCCCCACCTGATTTCCATCAAATTTCCTGCAATGAAAAGAGTCTGGCTGCTATATAGTCCGAGTCCGGTAACGGGCTTGTCGCGAGTCGAAGCAAGTGGTTCGATGACCGTAGCTCAACCGCATTCAATAAGTCTAAACCCGTCTCGCAGACGTTCGAACCGTTCCGACAGCCGAAAGCATCATGAAGCGCGATTCGTCTGAAGAGGGATTATGCCAATCGAGAATCCAAGATCGATGAACACGGGTGTGACGCGCCGGACATTCCTGCAGGGTTACTCTTCGACGGCAGCACTGGTATCGGGAGTGTTCGCCGGGAGCGCGCAAGCCGGCGCGTCCAACGGCCCGCCGCAGCCTGCCGCCAGTCCTGGTGGCACTCCCGCATCGAAGGCCCCTCGGTTCTACTACCACAACGACGGGACCTTCCTCATGTACGTGCAGCCCGCCATCACCCTTGAGCGTTTCGTGCACGAAACGGTCGGGCATCTGCTGGGCACACAGGTGGGTGGCATCATCTGCCACATGTTTTCCGCCGGGGACGCCGTGCCATTGTTCCGGTCGGCGATCGAAGACGCGCAGGTCGTCGAGCCCAAGACGATGACCAGCGTGAACACCTGGAAGTACATCAGAAATCGCGCGGCCCTGGTGCGGATGACTCCCGATCCCTGGCAGAAGGCGATCCAGAAGGCGCATGAGGACGGAATCGAGTTCTGGGGTGCAATGCGCTTCAACGATGCACACCCGGACACGTATGGACTGAGAAACAGGTTGGGCACGGCGCATCCGGAGTACTATTTGGGGAGTCGGTGCGCTCTTCACAAGACTCCGATACCGCATGTCGTCGAAGAGGTCTGCCGCCACCTGGACTACTCCATCCCACAAGTCAGAGCCCATCGCTTGCGGCAATTGGAGGAGGTCTGCACGCTTTACGACGTCGATGGCATCGAGCTGGACTTCACCCGCGACATCGGACATAACTTCCCCTCGGCGATGAAAGACGAAGGGGTTCGCCTGTTGACGCAGTATCTGCAGGACGTGCGGGACGCGCTGCGCCGGGTTGGGCAACGCCGAGGCAGGCCGATCAAACTGGGGGCTCGGGTGCCTGGAACTCCTCAAGCGTGCCGCGATACCGGCCACGACGTCGAACGTTGGGTACGCGAAGGGCTTCTGGATGTCCTGACTCCTTCCGTCTACTACGACACCTCTTGCGAGCTTCCGTTCGACGCTTTCGTGAAGATCGCTCAGGGCTCGTCGTGCCACGTGTACGCCAGCGTGATGGAAGGCGTCGGTCCCGGCCGCTTTGCGCCACCGCCGCTGGAAGCGGTGCGGGCCGGCGGCTTGAACGCTTGGCGCCACGGCGTCTACGGCATCAATCTCTTCAACTTTCATCACCAGCTGGTCACCAACCGGACCAACGATGTCACGCTCCTCTCGGAGCTGGGCAGTCCGCACACTCTGGAGCATCGAAACAAGTTGTATATGATCGCCGGCGACTGGGGACAGTATCGGGGACAGCGGGCTTCGACGAGTTTCTATGTTCGAACGCCCGATCCCCTGGGTGCGCACCCACACCAGTTGCCACTCGATGTTCCGGTGCAACCCAACGGTCCTGGTGTGACGGTTCGTGTTCCAATCGCCGACGATATCGCGAAAGCCCGAGCCGACCGGCTGCTCGCTTCTCTGGTTCTTCGGCTGGACCTCTGCAACGTCACCGGAGAGGAGGAAATGGAACTGCAGTGGAACAGCGTCAAGCTTCCCTTGGCGATGGCGAAGCTCGAACCCAGTCTTCAGTATCCCTGGAACTGGAACGGCGTTCACGGGCAGCTCGAGGCGACGTTCGATCTGACTCATGGGGAGTGGGTTCGACAGGGGGACAACGAGTTCAGGCTGCAGCTGCGGAAGAGGCCGGATGACCTCGATTTGCCGCTTCGTCTTTGGGCGCTCCGGCTGGAAGTCAACTACAATGTGTTTCCAACCTACCTGGGAAGAGACGCTGCCGTTTGAGGCGCCTGCCGCCCAGGCTCACAGCAATGCGAAGGAGGCCAGGGTTCCAGATCTGGAGCTTGTAAGGAACGATGACAACCAGACGCCAATTCCTGAAAGCTGGCGCCGCCTCGAGCCTTTCGATGGTGGCACACGTCCCACCAAGCACTGGCGCATCGCCCGCGTTGGCCGGAGCGAGGACGTCGCGACAACCGCGCTTGATCTACAACGACGACGGCGACAGCGTGGTGTTTCTGCCCCATCGCGTGCCAATGTCTGTCGGGCAACTGACCGACCTCATCGACCAATTCTCCGGAACTCAGGTCGATCGTTTTGTGTTTTGTCTTGGCGATGGCCGCGTCGCGATGCATGACTCCCGGGTTGCCGATCGAATCTGGGAGCTGGCGAAGGGCGAGTACCTGTCTCACGTTTTTTACCGCTATTCCGAGAACGCCCGGGCCCTGGTCGAAAAGGGATTCGACCCGCCGCAAGCCCTTGCTAAGCGTGCCCGGGAACTCGGGATGGAATACTTCCTGAACTTGAGGATGAACGACGCGCATTTTGCCTATTCGCGCGAGGGGCCGGAAAGAAGCCTTTTCGCCGGCACCTTCTGGCACAAACACCCGGAATTGAGAATTGGAGGCGAAGGCTATCAGCGCCATCTTTTCGACTATTCTCACAGTGCCGTGCGTGAGTTCCGGCTGGCCTACATTCGTGAAGTGTGCAGCAAGTATGACTTCGACGGGTTCGAGTTGGATTTCTTGCGCCACCCTTTTTTCTTCCCGGCAGGGGAAGGGACGCGGCGAGCCGACTCCATGACTCTTTTGGTGCGGGAAGTCCGCAAAATCCTGGACCAGGAAAGTGGCAGCAAGGGTAAGAGATTACAGCTCGGCGTGCTCGTCCCGAGGACGCTCAAGGCAGGGCTGGACACTGGATTGGACGTCGCCGCTTGGGTCAAGGAAAAGCTGATCGACTGGGTCGTGCCGAAGCACTACATTCGCTTCAACATGGACGTCGCCGTCGAAGAGTTCTTGAAGCTGGCGGCTGGATCTGGCGTTCGGGTTGCTCCCTGTCTCGAGCAGCGCCAGGACGTTTCGGACGAGCAGTTTCGAGCGGCAGCCTCGCGATATTGGCAAGCTGGAGTGGACAGCCTGTATCTCTACAACTTCTTCAACCATCGACCGCATCCGCTATGCCAGCAAGATCGGAACATCTTGGGTGAGGCCGGCGATCCTGAGTCGATCCGTCTGCGCGACAAGCATTACTTCCTTCTGCCTAATTCAAAGAGTGACCTGGCCGACGAGCCCAGGCCGTTGCCCATGCAACTGAGCACCGCTGCTGAAGGCCACTCCGTGGCGCTAGTCATCGGCGACGATCTGAAAGCGGCCGCAGCGGGCGGGTATCTCAGGGAGGTAACTCTCAGGCTCGGGGTTCCGGGGATCACTCCCGAAACTGACGTGTGGGCAGTTCATCTCAACGGCAGTGAAATCCCGAGCCACCAGCAGAAGTGCGAAGCCGATGCGGTGGCGTTCAGCGAACGCTGGATCGAACTGAATTTGACGGCGGGACCTTATCCGGCGCCAGGCAGAAACGAAGTTCGATTCTTTCTGCGAAAACGCAATCCGCGGGTGAAGCAGCCGCTGGAGCTAACAGAGGTCGAGTTGACAGTTCGCTATCGATAGCCAGTGGTCAGCCAGACCAAGAGCGCCAGAGGACTGGCGCACTCCACAACTGGCGAACTTCCCAGACGCTTCCGGGTCCGCGCAGCGTCCTGGAGTGCGGCAGTCTTCTGCCGCTTTGGAATCGCTCGTCGTGTTCCACATTCTGCCAGCGACAGTGATCCGGTAACCGATCGTTGCAGCCTGGCCCCGGAGCTTTGTGAGAAAAGTAGGCTCGTGCTGGCCGCTGCTTCCGATTGTGGTCCGCCAGTTCCGTTAGTAACTGGGTGCCTTCGCCTTGGAAAGAACTTCTGACCTCCAGATTCCCGTCCCACGCTTTCGCGAGGGCAGGCATTCCCATGAGGTAATATCGCCTGCCCTGCTGACTGCCTGTTTCAAAGGATGAACTCGATGAAACGCGTCGCGATTGCCGGATTTCACCACGAATCGAACACCTTCGTGCTGGTTCCGACGACGCGGCGTCATTTCGAGCAGGTTGGGATTGCCAAGGGCCAAGCCGTCATCGAACGATGGCAGGGAACACACCACGAGCTGGGGGGCTTCATCGAAGGTTCACGGACTTTCGGGTTCGAGTTGGTGCCCATCATGGCTGCCTACGCAACGCCGGGAGGCACGATTGCCAGCGAGGCTTTCGAAGACCTCGTTGGGGAGATGGCGCGGCAACTAGAGGAAGCGCTGCCGGTGGATGGGCTCCTGCTGGCGCTGCACGGCGCGGCGGTTTCTGAGCAGTACCGTGACGCCGACGGAGAAATCGTGCGGCGTCTTCGCAAGCTGCTGGGGCAGTCGATGCCAATCATCATGACTCTCGACCTCCACGCGAATGTGTCTGCGAAGATGATTGAGCACACGACAGCCACGGTCATCTACCGCTCGAATCCTCATCTGGACCAGAAGCAACGCGGCCTGGAAGCGGCCTCACTGATGGGACGGACGCTGGCTGGCGCGATTCGTCCAGTCCAGGCGCTGGCATGTCTGCCACTCATTATCAACATCTCCAAGCAGTACACTCAGGAACCGCCTGCCCGGGAGCTCTACGCGACGATTGACAGCGTCATGGAGCAGACCGGGATTCTTTCGGCGAGCATCGCGATGGGTTTCCCATATGCGGACGTTGAAGAGCTTGGGGCTGCGTTCGTCGCCGCCGCTGATGGAAACCTCGCGCAGGCACAAGCGGCTGCTGGCTGGATGGCCAGCCAGGCCTGGCAGCGCCGGCACGAATTCGTTGGAGCGCTTCCGAGTCCTGCGGAGGCGGTACGGCGCGC
Organism: Acidimicrobiia bacterium; assembly: GCA_016871215.1. Classification (GTDB taxonomy): domain Bacteria; phylum Acidobacteriota; class Terriglobia; order Versatilivoradales; family Versatilivoraceae; genus VFZK01. The sequence goes on from VFZK01000110.1 coordinate 6,567, forward strand.
CGTTCTGGCGCCCGAGGGGCCGATTGTGCTGATGGATGTGGGCGACAACGTCGGTGGCGGAGGGCCGGGCGATTCGACGGTTCTCTTCGCGGAGATCCTCAAGCAGCATGGGAAAGATTCTCTCACGATCTTGTTTGACCCTGAAGCAGTGACCGCCTGTGTGGCGGCGGGTGTCCGACAACCAGTCGAAATGGCCGTGGGCGCCAAGACCGACAGGCTGCATGGAAGTCCAGTACGAGTGAAAGGCAAGGTTCGGACAATCGCGGACGGGGTGTTCGTCGAAACGCAGGTGCGACACGGAGGAAAACGAGTCAACGACCAGGGACTGACGGCCGTGGTGGAAATCCCTTCGGGCAATTCCTTGGTTCTCACCAGCCGGCGCATGCAGCCGGTCAGTTTGGAGCAGCTTTTGAGCTTAGGCATCGATCCGGAGCGCAAGAGGACGATCGTCGTCAAGGGCGTCGTGGCTCCAAGGGCAGCCTACGAGCCCATCGCGCGTGAGGTCATCCTGGTCGACACGCCGGGTGTGACGGGCGCCAATCCTGCGAATTTCAGCTACCGGCACCGCTGGCCCAATCTGTTTCCGCTCGAACGCGACACCGCCTACCACGGGGAGCAGGGAAGCGTCGGCGTCTTGTCAAAGCCGTAAGCCCTCCCGCGTGGCCGGTACTCAACCGCTGTGTGAGCCAAATCGCTAGCCCGCGCATCGGCGAGGGCTCGACTCCGACCCGCATCTTCCGGGACTTTGTGAGGGGGCCTTGAGAGAAGTAGCCAGGATCCCGTCAAAGTCCCATAACTCGTTGCACGAACGCGGAGCCTTTGCTGACGCGCGGGCTACTGATTTGGTGTTACGCAACTGTTCAGTAGCCCGACCGTTAGGGAGGGCTCGGACTTCGACAGGACCCTGGAGAAGTAGCTTGACCGGATTGACAGCCAACGTCCTTCGCTGATAGAAGAAGAGACCATTCCACTGTTCTGAGACAGCAAGACGTGTCTCCATGTGACGTGAGCACGTCGCGAAGGGCTGGCTTGCCAAGCCGCCCTCGAGCGAGGCCGCTGCGTCGAGGATGCCAGACTTATGCCGCCTTCAAACGTTTTCCACCATCGTGCGTCCGCTGGCCCGGCTGTCATCGGCGTGATACTTCTGGCCTGCGCGACTGGGCTGAGCGCCGAAGACTGGCCCCAGTTCCGCGGGCCTAACTGTAGTGGTGTGTCGCTATCCAAGAAACCGCTGCCTGCGGATTTTGCTGCATCGGATGCCGTCCGCTGGACAGCGGAGGTCGGAGACGGCGTGGGCAGCGCAGTTGTGGCTGCCGGCCGTGTGTTCGTGAGTGGGATGACGGGCGAGCAGACCGTGAGCCTCTTTGCATTCGACGCAGCCAGCGGCAAAAAACTCTGGCAGCGCAGCTGGCCAACGGGGCGCCTGGCGTGGATACCGCAAGCGAACAGCCATGCCAGTACCACACCAGCAGCCGATGCCCGGCGCGTGTACTTCTACTTCAGCACGCTCGGCCTGCTGGCTTTGGATGCGCGCTCGGGCCGTGACGTGTGGCACCAGAAGCTGCCGCCGCCCTTCTTTGTCTTCAAGTGGGGGCCTGGCATGTCGCCGGTGCTCTATCGAGACCTGGTTCTGTTCTGCCAGGACGACGATCTATATCCCGCGATCTACGCATTCGACCGGGCGACCGGCAAGATGCGCTGGAAAGATGACCGCACGGATATGGCAGTCAACTACTCGCATCCCGTGGTCTGCACCACAAACGGGCGCGACGACATCGTGGTTGCGGGAACCGGAATGTTGATCGGTTACGATCCCGCTTCGGGCAAGCGCCAGTGGTACGCGAAAACGCTGTTGCGAAACATCAAGACGACGCCGGTCTGTGTAGACGGCGTAATCTACATTTCCATCCTGAGCACTGGAATTGCCAACCAGTGGCTGGCATCGGCAGACCAGACGGAAACCGGCAACAACGACGGCAAACTGACGAAGGCCGAAATACAGGCCTACTTGGGCGAAGTTCGCATCCCGGAATCGTTCTTCAAGAAGACTTTTGACGTGGGTGACCTCAACAAAGATGGGGTGCTGGAAGGGCGGGAATTGGATGTCGCCTTCCTGCATCCCAGCAATTTTGCAGGCGCCACCTACACATCGATGGGCGAGAAGTCAGCCGAGCAGTTCATCCTGGCAGTGCGTGGAGCCGGGCAAGGCAACGTGACCGATTCGCACGTGCTTTGGAAGCACGCCACAAAGCACACCGACCACATTGTCTCGCCCTTCATCTCGGAAGGGCGAATGCTGCTGGTCAAAGAAGGCGGCATCAGCACGGTGTTCGATACGAAAGACGGCAAGCCACTGCGCGCTCCCCAGCGAATCGAGAACGTCAGTAGCTATTTTGCGTCGCCGGTTTCCGGCGATGGCAAGATCTACGTTGCGGGAGAAAACGGCGTCGTCGTGGTCCTCAAGAACAGTCCCAACTACGAGGTGTTGGCAAAGAACGACCTGGGCGAGAGCATCCTCGCCACTCCAGCCATCGCCGATGGCAGCCTGTTTATTCGGACGCGCACCAAAGTGCACGGCATCCGGTCTGCCACCACGGAACGCGCGGAATTACGCGGGAAGTGAGCGCTGCCTGGCTCCGTGGTGACCAACCCCGACCGAATCAACCCCGGCTGGGATCCGTCAGCGCTTCCCATTGGGGCAACAGACATTCCGCCGGTGAGACTTATCTCGATTGCGCTCCTACCGCGGGGAAACCTGGATTCGATTTCTCTTCGAGTGCCTTCAGCTGGCGATAGGCCTCGAGCTGTTTTGCAGCGTCGTCCGCGCGGGCTAATTGCCCATAGGCTCGGGCTAGCACAAACCGAATCTTGCTGAGATTCGGTTCCAGTTTCACGGCCAGCTCCAGGTGTTCAACAGCCTGCTGAACCTGGCCCTTCGTGAGGGCCAGGTTTCCGAGCTGATAGTGCGGCTCGGAAAGCGAGTTGTCGAGCGACAGCGCGGTCTCGAGCAGCGAGATGCCTCGAAGTTCTGCAGCAGCGTCGCCACCGGCCGCCTGTCTCAGAAGCATCAAGCCGTACTCCTGGTAGTGCAAAGCATCCTTAGGAAATTCCCGGATGCCTTTTTCGAACGTCGACGCCGCCTCCTGGTACAACCCGGCCGCCGATTGGGCGACCGCTAAACCTGCCGTGGCTTTCGCCGATTCCGGGTTCAGCTCCAGCGCTCGAGTGTACGACCGAATCGCATCGTCGGTGAACGACAGCATGATTTCGGACAGTCCTTTCACTTCGTACAATGTGTGAGATCCGGGAACGGTTCGAACGGCTTGGGTTGCGAGCTTCAGCGTAGGACGCCACAGGTTATTGGCTGCGAGCAGGCGCAAAAGGTCGAGGTAGTTGGACTCCGCAGCCGGATCTTCCTCGACTGCCCTTTCGAACGCGCCGACCGCCTCCTTCGTTCTTCCTTGCTTCTGAAAGCAGTGTCCCAACAGATTGTAGACTTGGCCGTTGGCACGGTTCGTTTGGACCAGCTCGAGCAATGTTTTTGCGCTGTCGGCTATTCGTCCTGCGCGAAACTGGACGGTTGCCAAGCTATAGCCCAGCAGCGTGGGATCCGGATAGCTTGGCCGAACAGAGATCAAGAGCTTCTCGGCCGTCTCATTATCGCCAGCCTCCAGCGCCGTTTGCGCCAGGGTAACCACCGTTTGGGGATGCACCCCGGTCTTGCTTCCAGCGCTCTTCAGAAGAGATCGGGCCTTGGCGGGTTCTCCTGTGTGGTAGAACACTCGAGCTAGCGAAGCGACCGACTCGGGCCGCTCGCTCGCCAAATCTGAGACAGATTCCAACAGCCTCCGGGCTGCAGCGTAGTCCTTCAAGCTTTCGGCAACCATGCCGAGCATTAGGGTTGCCAGCTTGTCGCCAGGCTGGAGCGAAAGCACACTCTCCAAGTTCTTTCTCGCTTCGGGAAGTTTTCCCAAGTCCCACTGGGTGAGAGCCAGGTTGCGGCGAATGACGGAGTTTTTCGGATCGATGGCGAGAGCCTGCGTGTAGCAGCCGAGCGCTTCCTCCAATTTCTTCTGCGCCCGCAGAACGCTGCCGAGATCCGAAAGGTACAAGGGATTCCGGGGAGCCAATGTCGCCGCTTGGCGTAACGCAGACTCGGCACCCTTCAAGTCGCCCTTTTGCACTAGCTGCAGACCCCGGTTGGCATGAACCTGCGCTGAGGAGGTTGTCTGCTGTGACATGGCCGGGGCGAGATCGAAGCAGATGCCAAGGATCACCAGGATCAGGTACCTCACGGCTCGGTGAGTTCTGACTCGATTCAGCTTCTTCGGAGCGGGGCGGTGAAAGAATGGGGATAGCGAGCCGCCGTCAGGCAAGTTTCTTTTTGGGAGCGGCTCTGCGGGGCCGCTGCCTCCACGAATTCGGTCGACCTTAGACTTCTTCATCGCTGCGGCTGCAAGGGAGATGGGACAGAATCGATGCCCAGCCAGAAGTTCGGCGCTTCTTTCGCCAACGTTGGGGCAGGCCCGGGGATCGGGGAGCCTGAGGGCGCGACGTTTCGTCATGGGACCAGTGTAATGCAATCCACTGTGTGGTCGCACGCGCCTTCTGATTCCGCTCAGGATCCCATCAAAGTCATCAGATCTGACCTGCGGTCGGACTAGCGAACCGCTCTCGGACGACAGAATCACGAGCCCGCGTGTAAGCCAAACCTAGACCCTGACCAAAAGACCTACGAGTCTTGAGGGGACCCTGTGACAGCTCTGCGCTGAGGGTGGCTGCCGAAACGAGAATACCGTTTTCGCGTTGCGACGCATCACGGGTTGGGCAACGGCTTCCTTTCGGACATTCCAGGTCGAAGGTGCGCGCTGTCTCGAGTGCCACGTACTGAGCCTAAATAAGAGCAATACTTATGCTACATTGTGTACAACTGGTCAAGCGCTTCAGCTTCCCGGAGACCTTGGCGCCGACCCCACAGGCAACTCAGCGTCGAGGGAGTCTATACGAAAGATTAAATTCGATATGTGATATTTCGTATATCGATCCGCTAAAGCCACATCGGAGCGTGTCAATGATTTTGAGACACCTGCCGGGAGAATTTAGCGAGCAATTGATCACTCTGGTTTCTTATTACCCCAACTTTCGCAGTTGGAGCTGAAAAACAGCCGGAATGAAAATTCTTTGGCTGCTAAGTCGCGCGCAATGAATACGGGCGTTTCGAAAACGGGCGAAAACGGCTTGTAGTGAAGACCGACCCCCTTGCGACCCGTGGGGGGGCTGCGTAAGCTGGGGTCATGTTCCTGCGACGCACCGAGCGCAAGAAAGATGGCAAGGTTCACCACTATTACAGTGTGGTGGAGAATCGTCGTGTGGCCCACAACAAGGTCACCCAGCGCACGGTGCTGTATCTGGGAGAGATCAACCAGCTGCAGCAAGCAGCCTGGCAGGACTTGCTCGACCGCTTTGACAGCGAGTGCCAGGGCCAGACGGTCAAGCCGTTTCGACAACAGCCGCTGCTGGAACCGACGCCGTTGCGGCCTGAGGAGGTGGATGCGATTGGAGTCCAGCTGAGCCGGATGGAGCTGCGGCGGCCGCGGGGGTTTGGCAATTGCTGGCTGGGGTGCGAGATCTGGCGTCTGTTGGAGCTGGATGACTTCTGGCAAGAGAAGCTGCCGGAAGGGCGGGAAGCGGTGGCCTGGCACAAGGTGATCGAGCTGCTGGCGGTGAACCGGCTGGTGGACCCGGGCAGTGAGTGGCGACTGCATCGGCAATGGTTTGACCAAAGTGCGATGGATGAGTTGTTGGAAGCAGACTTTGCCGTGGCCAGCAAAGACCGGCTCTACCGCTGCCTGGACCGGCTGCTGGTGCACAAGCAAGCACTGTTTGGGCACCTGAAGCAGCGCTGGCAGACGTTGTTTGGAGCCCAATTCGAGCTGCTGCTCTACGACCTGACCAGCACCTATGTGGAAGGTGAAGCGGAACTGAATCCGAAAGCCCAGCGGGGCTACAGCCGGGACGGTCGGCCGGACTGCCTGCAGGTGGTCATCGGATTGGTCATCACGACCGAAGGCTTTCCCCTGGCCTATGAGGTAATGGAAGGCAATACGGCGGATTTGACCACGCTGCCGGGTTTTCTGGACCGAATCGAACAGCAGTATGGCCGGGCGCAACGGGTGTGGATCATGGATCGGGGCATCCCCTACCGAAGCGCTGCTGGCCCAGCTGCGCGCCTCCCAGCGAGAGATTCGTTACCTGGTGGGCACGCCGCGTGGGTTGCTCAGCAAATACGAACAGGCCTTGTTGGATCGGCCCTGGCAGAAGGTCAACGACGCGGTCGAAGTCAAGCTGCTGCCGCAAGACGGCGAGGTTCTGGTGTTGGCCAAAAGCGACGGACGACAAGCCAAGGAACAAGCCATCCGGCGGCGCAAGCTGGCACGGCTGCTGCGAAAACTGCGCGCCATGCGACAGCGTCCTCCCAGTCGAGACCAACTGCTGTTGCGGCTGGGAGCAGCCAAAACGGAGGCGGGGCGGGCGTTTCAGTTCGTCGACGTGCAGTTGCCCAAGCCGGACGAAGCGGTCACGCGCCAGACCTTCAGGTTCCGACTGGACAAACAGAAACTGCAACAAGCCGAGTTGCGGGATGGCCATTATCTGTTGCGCACCAATCTCAACGCCGAGGATCCAGAACAACTCTGGAAACTCTACATGCAGTTGACCCAGATTGAAGCGGCCTTCCGTTGCCTGAAAACCGACCTCAAGATTCGCCCCATCCACCACCAGTTGGAACAACGCGTCGATGCTCACATCCTGGTCGCCTTCCTCAGCTACTGCCTGATGGTGACGTTGAAGAAGCGATTGGAACCCCACGGCCCGGGTCTGACGCCGAAAGCGGCGCTGGAAAAACTGGCCACCATTCAAATGATTGACGTCTGTATTCCCACCACCCAGGGCTGCTGGCTGGTGCTGCCCCGCTACACCGAACCCAGTCTGGATCAGCACCTGTTACTGAAGAAACTGAATCTGGAACTCCCCCAGCAGCCGCCGCCCCGAATTGAAACAGCGGAAGCCAAACAAAGCTGGCAGGGCTTGCAACCGTTAAAACTGTAGTGAAGACTTTTGGAATGCCTCCACTGAAAATAAACTACTTAGCGATCAAATACCCCTCCAACTGCGAAAGTTTGGTTAAGGTCGGGAGGGTTGATCCAGACTTTATCGAGCAGTTTGGGTGGCGGCGGCGGTTTACGAACGAAACGTTGCGGCCTGAGCTGGAAAGCTTGATCGAGCACCTTCTGCCGCGCCGGTCCTTCCACCAACCCTAAGGCCTCCAATTGCCGCAAGGCCTTCAAGCAGGAATCCACTTTGTTCTGGCGTTTTGGCCTCTTCCAGCCCAAGTGTTCGCACAAAGTCTGGGCCAATTCGAAGCGGCTTAACTTCGAAAACAGCCTCACCGTCTCCTGGACCTG
>VFZK01000111.1 GCA_016871215.1 Acidimicrobiia bacterium
CGATGGAGGAGTTTTTACAGGTGTGGAATGAAAAGCCGAAACCCTTTGTTTGGACAGCCACGGTCGAATCCATCGTGGCAAAACTCTCGCGGTGTCGTCAGACTCTTGAGCAAATTCAGCCCGGTTGTACTCAACCCAGAACCAGAAAACCTCAAAACCAACTGTCCATCTAATTCTTGGACACTACACTAGCAAATGCCCCGGCCATGGAGTGCTGGTCCGAATCTTCCTCAAGGCTGCTGCTTCTAATAATCAGAGATCGACCGCCAAACCGATCGAGAATGGTTTCTACGATCCGCGTACTGTCTTTGGCCCATTCGCCAGCACAGAAACTGTACCAAGGGAGTACTTTGCAGTATGTCAGCAGCGGGGCAATACGCTCGATGGCCTCGGCTTTGGTTCCAAATTGGGACTTGGCAGGGGACGTCTGCATCATCAGTGGGCCTATCTAACTCAACGCTTCGTTCAAGTCCCGGAAGCTGCCTGTTACGGGAACGCCAAACATCCCCAGGAACGGTGCGGGATCTCTTTCGTACTCCCAGGAAACCGAGAAGGGTCCTAGCCAGGGGGTTTCCTCGTTGCTCGTTCCGCGATTCGGCAAGGGACTCTGCGGGCCGATGGTGACCTGAATGCTGTACTCACCCGCCTCAATCATGACCGACATTTTCAGCTCGAACAGAGAAAGGCTGGCGGGCCGGGGCTGGCGCAAATCCAGGCCTAACGTGTAGGAACCGAATGAACTAATGACTTGGTCGAAACGATTTTTGAGCGCGACTGACACGTTCATCGGAGTGCTGGAGAAATGCCGAATCAATATCCAGAATACCAGTTCTCCTCCCATGATGACTTTCGTCGTCGGCCTCCCGTCTTTATCGAGCAAGGCCAACCCCAAGATGTGGGCATCTTGATCGTGCCCTTCGTCGGTTGCTTCACCCATCCAGCATGCAAGCGGACGAAAGCGTTCCAAGATCTCTTCCATAGCGCTCGGCGAAGAAAGATTGAGAGCCGCCTTCTTCGAAGGGTTTTGTGGAACGCCGTCCTGAAAGTAGAGTCTGATTCCCTGTGCACTGTTGCCGTGAAACACCAGTTCTCCACGACGCAGGTAGACCACTCGCTGGCAGAGATCGCGGACCACTCCCATATCATGCGACACAAAAAGCAAAGTCGTACCCTTCGTCCTCAACTCGTGCATGCGTCGGGTGCACTTCTGTTGGAAAAAGAAATCACCCACGCTCAGAGCCTCATCAACTATGAGGACGTCGGGTTCAATGGCTGTCTGCACAGCGAAGGCTAGGCGCATCATCATGCCACTGGAATAGGTCTTGACTGGTTGCTCGAGGTATTCCCCGATTTCGGCAAAAGCCGCAATCGCATCGAAGCGTTCTTCGGTCTGCTTTCGATTCAAGCCTGCAATCGTAGCAGCCAAGTAAACATTTTCCCGTCCTGTAAACTCAGGGTTAAACCCGCTGCCGAGTTCCAGCAGCGCTCCCACACGTCCATAAACTTCGGCCTCGCCCCATGAGGGCGACAGCGTGCCCGCCAGGATCTGCAATAGTGTGCTCTTTCCGCTCCCATTACGGCCGATGATGCCCAAAGCCTCGCCCCGTTTGATCTCCAGCGAGATTCCGTGCAGTGCACAGAAATCCCTCCCGTAACGCCTTCCGAATCGGGCGAGGAGCATCTGCTTCAGCCGGTCTTGAGGTTTGTCGTAGATGCGATAGACCTTACCCACGTTGCGAACGCGGGCCGCAACGTCGGTTTGAGAAGAAGTCGTCATGACAGAAACTCAACGAACACTTGCGACTCAGATGACGTCAGCAAAAGCTCTCTTGGTCGTCATAAACCACGCATACCCCAAAAGCATGATGACACCCGAGGCTAACCACCAGATGCCGAGCTCACTCCACTCAGGGGTGAGTCCCCAAAGGGTGACTCGCCGAAAGTTTTCTACCAAGGTTGTCAGGGGATTAAGTTTCACCAGTGCTTTCAGCGGACCGGGCACAATCTCCAGGGAGTAAAAGATCGGCGTGCCGAAGAACAGAATTTGCAGAGCGAGGGCAACCAAGTGTTCCAGGTCCCGCACAAACACCCCTAATCCGGAGAGAAACCACGTCAGTCCGAGGGTCAGGAAGATCAACGGCATCGCCGTCAGTGGCAAAAGAGCCAGAGTTGGCGGCAATTTGCCCAGGCTCAGCAGCATTCCGACAATCAAGACGGTGAGGCTGACGAGGCAGTGGAACAGTGCTGAACCAAGACTGCTGACTGCCAGTACTTCCAACGGGAAGACGACCTTCTTGACATAGTTCGGCACCGCCACAATCAATCCGCTCGCTCGCCCCACGCATTCGCTGAAGATGTTGAAGGCAATCAGACCAGAGAAAACGATCAAAGCAACCTCGCCAAGGTTCTCCGGATTGGAGCCACGCCAACGCGAACGGAAGACAATGCCAAACACAAAGGTGTAAGTTACCAGCATCAACATTGGATTTGCGAAGGACCACGCCAAACCCAGCAATGATCCTCGATATCGTCCTTGCACATCTCGGACCGCAAACTGAGCGATCAAATCCCTGTGATTCCAAAGATTTAAGATGAATGCCAGCGGGTTAAGTTGCTGCAGGATGCTGGAAGATTGCCGTGTGGGGGGTGCCTGAGTGATCACGTCCGAGGAGAACCTTTGCACACCCAACTCCAGCGCATGCTCTCTCGCGCAAACGGACTCGAAGAGGCGAGGTCAGGAGTTTCTGTTGGGCACCGGCTCATTGCTCTTCCTCAGAACGATCAAAGCGCAGTTGGGCGATTTGTTCGGAAATCAGGCCGAGAAGAAAGAACAGGAACGACGCGATGAAGCACAAAACTGACATGTTCGTCAGCCGATGCATGGTGACATAGGTGTACGCGTAGTTGCTGGCCCCGAAAGCCAAGAACATTAGACTAAACGGAAGAAAGATCTTGAGGGGCGCAAAGAAAGTGGCGATCTTGAAAATGATCAACAGGAAACGCAGGCCATCCTGCATCGGTCTGATCTTGCTCTTGCTCTTGCGTTCGGCCGCGACAATGGGTTCGTACCGCAAGCTGTGGCCGGCTCTCAGCAGCGACAGCGTCAAAGTCGTCGGATACGAGAACGTGTTCGGCAACAAATAGGTGAATCGCTTTAGCACACCGGCTTTCACAGCTCGGAAACCGGAAGTGAGGTCGCGAACGGGAAAGTTCGCCACGTAAGAAGCAAAGAAATTGTAGCCCTGGTTAGCGACCATGCGGTGTGCGTTTTGCGAACCGCTGCTACGGGCTCCCACAACCATGTCGTAAGGCCCAATCTGCGCAACAAGCTTCGGGATGTCAGCGGGGTCGTGCTGCCCATCGCCATCCATCATCAGAATGATCTCGCCGCAGGCATGGCGAATGCCCGTCTTCACAGCCGCGCCGTTCCCGATGTTGTATGGGTGCACGACAACTTTCACCTCGAACGGTTCAACGCGTTTTAGCGTTTGGTCGGTGGAACCATCGTCGACAATGACCACCTCCCAAGGCCTGCCGAGTGCTTTCAGGACAGCGATGATCTGTTGAATGAGCCTGGCAATCGCCTCTTCTTCATTGTGCACTGGAACAACGACGCTGACGCTAGCCCCTCGATAGTCGTCGAAGAACAGCCTGCGCGAACGGTCTTGAACGGAGGGGAGCGGCAGCGGGGAATCGATCTTCAAATCGCTTGTTGGTGCCGTCAAGTTCTGCTACCGTTTTGGGGGTTCGTTACCGGACCTCTAGACAGCAAGTGAGGATTGAATTGTAGTCTTTCAGCCCAGACGGGTCAACCCCTTATCGACTTCCTCCGTCGCGTTCGGAGCGGGATCGGGTTCAATACCGCAGATCTGTCACCGAAAAGAAGAGTCATTCCAGGCTATGCTCAAAACGTCGCAAGTCCTATTGATGTGCGCCCTTCTATTCTGCGCCCGTGAGGTGGCTGGGCAGGGAACGATCGTGGAGGTGAAGCAACCGGCGCCTTACTTCATCCTGCCAACCTGGGACGGAAACACCTTGCGCTCATCCAGCTTGAAAGGCAAGGTCGTGGTCCTCGATTTTTTCCAGACTTGGTGTCCCGACTGCCAGAAGAGTGGCGTCGAGTTGGAGAAGCTCTACCAGAAGTACAAGGGTCGAGGGCTGGTCATCGTTGGCATCTCGCACGACAAAGAAAAAGCCGCCGTTGTTGCTCCCTATCTGAAGAGGTACAACCTCACCTACCCGGTACTGCTGGGGGATGTCTCTGTCGCTCTTAACTACATTCCGGGCATCACGCCACAGTCACCCAAGTTCAACATCCCTTATATCGTTCTCATCGATCGCGAGGGCAATATCGCTGGCCGATTCGAGCAGGGACATGACAAGGAAGCAACCGACGCCAGTCTTCTGGAAGAGCGAATCAAAAAGCTGTTGTGACAAGGTTGCCGGTGGGGGTTGACCGGAAGGTCTCGGCCACAATGCGACAAGGCGGACAAGGGCTACCGCCAGAACACAACTGCTGGCATGGCAGTTTGAACCAAGATCAGTTCTTCCTTCCCTGTTGAGCTGCAGTCGGAGCGATGCCGAAAAAGCCTTCGTCGACCTTCACCGAACTGCGAGCTTTCATCTCTTGGTACAAGGTCTCGTATTTCCTCTGGCGGATAGCGTTGTCTACTTCCTGACGCACCTCTTCGAGTTTGGGTGTTTTCAGCTCTTCCAGCCTGAACAATTCAAATCCGAGAGGTGTCGGGATCGCCTGGCTCGTCTCTCCGACCTTCAATGCGAACATGGTCTCGAGCATGGGAGGCGTGAGAAGCACTCGAGGATCCTGATTCACGCGGCGAACGTACCCCAGGTCGCCGCCTTTTCCCGAAGTCATGGGGTCGTCGGAAAACTTGGCCGCCATCTCTTCGAAATCGGAGCCCTCCAGGACTTTCTTGCGGATGTCTTCGGCTTTTGCCTTGGCTTGTTCGTCGGTCGGCAGCTGGTCAGACGACTTCCCGTCGGCATAGAATTGGTTCGACGAAGCCGAGCGGATGACGATGCGCCGGACCCGGGCTTGTTCGAAGGACCTCGAATTGGCATCCAGAAATTGTTTAGCTTCTTCTCCAGTTACCTGGATTTCTTTTACCAGCTCCTTTTCGACTTCTCTCGACAACAGACTTTCTCGAAATAGAGCCATGCTGAGCTTGATGTCTTCTCGTCCCTCCAGACCGCGCTTCTCGGCTTCTCGAACAAAGAGCTTTGTCCGAACCAGAAAGTCTGCGAGCTGGGCACGTCCGGATGGGCTGGAAAAAAATTGTCTGTTCTGGGGGGGCAGGCTCGCCACGATTTTCTCGACCTCGCCGGCTGTCAGTTTCAAATCGCCGATCGTTATCACGACCGCTCCAGGCGAAGCGGTTTGGCTGAGAAGTCTAACAGGCGAGACCGGCAGGAGAGAGAGGCAGCCACAGACTGCCCAGACGATATTGCGTCGGCTTGAAAGAAACAAAGCAGTATCTCCTTCCATCTGAGAGAATGTTTGGCACCAACGCAACCTACTATAGTCTTTCAGCTACGAAAATGAAACCATCGTGAGCCGGCTGGCAGGAATTGGCATCGCCAACAGCCGTCTTGTGTGGAGTGACCATGTCTCTGGCGAATGCTCGCGGTCCCGGGTTCACGCAATCGTTAGCGGCCAAACTCAACATCGCAGCTCGCGCTTTGACCCTCCTGGGTGTCACCCTGCCCATGGTCAGCATTGCGCTCTCTCAGATATTCCTCGCTTGCGCGATTCTTGCGTTTGCCCTCGAGTGGTTCTGCACGCGCCGCACGCTTTGGTTTCCTCCCATCGCCGCGCCTTTGCTTCTGTTGATGCTGTTCACGGCAATATCGCTGGCCTGGTCGCCGGAACCATGGCTCGGGCGGGCTGCCATCAGCAAGTTCTGGCTCTTCGCGATCGTTCTGCTCGTCACCAATCTGTTCACCCCACGGCTGGTCACGCAGTCGTACCTCACGCTCTTTGGCCTCGGGTCTCTATCAAGTCTGCTTGTGATTGGCCAGTTCCTGATCATTGGCCAAGTGAACGTGGAAACTCGGCTGACGGGTTTCATGGGACACTGGATGACGCTGAGCGGCGAGCTTCTGTTGGTCTTCATCGCCGGAGCTGGCTGGATTCTGTTCCACCACCCCCGACGCCCATGGCTCTGGCTCGCCGGACTGGCGCTAGTAGGAGTCGCTCTTTCGATGACCTTGACGCGCAGCGTCTGGCTGGCGACCTTGGCAGGTGTCATTCTGTTGCTCCTGATGCGCCATTGGCACTGGAAAACTCTGGTTGCGGCCGGCCTTGCCACTGGGGTGCTGGCGTTGGCTGCGCCTGACATCATTCAAAAGCGCTTTTCCAGCATGTGGGATGCTAGGGACCCATCGAACTATGCACGCCTGGCGATTTGGAGAGCGGGATGGCGCATGGTCGAGGCCCATCCTTGGGTTGGAGTCGGCCCTCAAAGGATCTCGACTGTTTTTTACGACTACCACCCAATAGCGACCGACCGGAATCGCTCCGGATTCTACCCGGTCCACATGCATAACAATCTGCTGCAGTTTGCGGCTGAACGGGGCATTCCCTGTGCTCTGGCTTGGCTTTGGCTCATGGTGAAGGTGGCAGCCGATCACTGGACCCACTTCAGGCAGACGGCAACCACAGACAATCGCCGACAGGTCGCCGCGATCGGCTTCGCTGCAACGATTGCCCTTTTCCTCGCGGGTTTGTTCGAATTCAACTTCGGCGATTCGGAAGTCTTGATGATCTTCCTGTTCTTGGTCTCGGCGTCCTACGTCGTTTCGGCTCGCTCTCGAGAAGCAGGTGGACTGCGAGCCGCTGCGAAGGCAACGTAGCAGACTCCGGCCTTGTCGCGCAGACGGCTTCAGGTTTTCCGTCTGAAGTCGGTCGAACGAAGCAATGGAGGATGGTGAGTGCCGGACTGCGTTCAAATCCAAAGAATCAATGATTCCGCCCGAAATCCCAGCGGCTGTCGATCGATGGTCAAGAGGGCTCAGAGTTCCGAAGCTTCGGACTCTCGTTCACGGCGCCGCCTGGGAGATCTTGTTGGCGCCTGCGTGCGCAGCCACCTTGTAACACTCAGCCAGCGTCGGGTAGTTGAAGACACTGTTGAGAAAATAATCCAGGCCTCCTCCAAAGGTGAGCACGGCTTGCCCTATGTGAATCAGCTCGGCCGCTCCTTCGCCGATGATATGGACACCCATGAGTTCTCGCGTCTGCCGATGGAACAGGAGTTTTAGCAGGCCGTCCTGATCGCCGATGATGTTGCCGCGAGCGATCTCACGATAGCGCGCAATGCCCACTTCATAGGGAATTCCCTGCTCGGTGAGCTGGTCTTCGTTCTGGCCCACGTACGAGATCTCTGGAATCGTGTAGATGCCGTAGGGAAAGAGATTCGTCACGCTGGTGAAGGGAACGCCAAAAGCGTGACAAACCGCCAGCCGTCCCTGCATCATGGACACCGAGGCCAGGCTGGGAAAGCCAATCACATCGCCAACCGCATAGATATGGGGGACGCTCGTCTGGTAGCGCTCATTCACCTTGATGCGCCCACGGTCGTCTGCCTCCAGGCTGGCTGCAGACAGATTCAGACCCCGCGTGTTCCCTTGCCTGCCGACGGTATAGAGCAGCGCTTGGGAATGAATTTCCTTCCGGCTCTTGAGATCCGCGACAACCGTGCCTTCCGCTGTCTTGCGCACGCTAACCACTTCTTCGCGCAGCCGCAGCGTAATGCCCATGTCCCGCATGTGGTAGCGCAGCGCTTCGACGATTTCGGCATCGAGAAACTCCAGCATCGTGTCGCGCGCTTCAACTAGCGTTGTATTGATGCCGAGCGCTGCAGTCATGCAGGCGTACTCCACACCAATCACGCCGGCACCCACAATCGTCAGTGACCGGGGAAGACTGGCAATGTCCAGAAACATGTCCGAGTCGACGATGGTACTCCCGTCCAGAGGAATTCGATCCGAGTGCGCTGGCGAGGCGCCGGTGGCAATGACAACGACGGCTGCCGAGCACTCCTCCTTCTCCGTGCCGTTCTCGACAACGAGCCGGTGAGCATCCTGGAAAGACGCCGTTCCGACGAGCAGGTCGACGTGGTTGCGCTGCAATTGCGCGCGGAATACCTCGGTTTCGGTCTTGATCACGTGGCTCGTGCGCAAACGCAAGTCGCCCATCGTGATGTCGCGCTTGACCGCGTAGCTCATTCCATAAACCGCCTTCTGCCGCAACCCGGTGAGATAGATCACCGCCTCGCGCAATGTCTTGCTCGGTATCGTTCCCGTGTTCAAGCAAACACCGCCCAGCACTTGCCGCTTCTCCGCGATCGCGACTTTCTTCCCCAGCTTTGCAGCCTGGATTGCCGCATAGTGCCCGGCCGGTCCACTTCCAATGACCACGACGTCATACTCTTTCATAGCTTCTCCTCGACCCGGCCACAGCGACAAAAGCGTCCTGCTCCAGCGCTGCGCTGCTCATGCAATCGATCACTTCCACCCCTCACCTTTGCCGCCAGATCTACAAAGCCCTGGAGGTCTTCCCATACGCCAACATGAGAGAGCAAAGATGCCCTCACTCAATGAGTGTGACTGAGCAAACACCGCCTCCCTTGATACTCCAGCCAGTAGCGCAAGGTCTGTTCGAAGCGCCTTGTTGCTGAGGCAGGTTCAGCAGAACCTGCTCCATCTGGCCTGCTCACCGCCCCGAGTCAAGCTTGAAGTCGAAAACGATGCTTCCAGAGGAACTTGAGGAGACTGGAGAGATGATGCCACTTCGCCAACAACGCTCCTGCCCGGGAGCTCTCACGACGGTGCTCGTGGGTCATGATCGCTTGCGGAACATAAATGACCTTCCAGCCGGCCCGGCGCAGACGCAAGCACAAATCGACGTCCTCGAAATACAGAAAAAAGCGCTTGTCGAAGAGTTCTGCCCCAGCCAGGGCGCTCCTGCGAATGAGCATGGCGGCGCCCAGTCCCCAGTCCACTTCTGCAAGGCTGGCATGATCCCATCCTTGCATTAAATGCTGCCGAACCGTTGGATGTGCGGCCCAGCGCCGCCGCCAAGGCCCGCGCCGCATCCACAAGGTCTGCCAGGTGTAAAATCGACGGCAAGAGTATTGCAGGCTGCCGTCTGGGTTTCGAAGCTGCGGAAGACCGATCGCTGCCTCAGGATGCAATCGCATCGACTCCAGCAGCGATTCCACGGCTCCAGCTCCTACCAGGACATCAGGATTCAGCAACAGCAGGAACTCACCCCGGGCCTCCTGGCAGGCCAGGTTCGCCGCGGCGCCGAATCCTACATTCGAAGCGCTCTGGATCGTTCGCACCTCTGGCCCAGCCGCCCATCGAAGCGAAGCAAGATCGGCTTCGCGATCGTTGTTGACGAGAAGCACTTCAAAGCGGATCGAGCCGCTGTGCCGGGACAGCGCATCCAGGCAAGCAGGCAACAGCTCTCCGGACCGGTAGTTGACGATCGCCACCGAGAGAGGCGTCATGATTGAAAAAGCTCGGAATGCAAAAGCTCATACGTCTCGGCAATACCGGTACAGTCGAATTCCGCTTCCACCTTGGCACGCCCGCGCTGCCCAAGAAGCGCGCGGCGCGCGGGATCTCGCAGCAACTCGATCGCGTGCTGGCTGAACTCTTGCGCGTTCTCGGCAATCATGAGTTCCTGGCCATGGACGAACGGATAACCCTCCACCGACCGCCGAGTGGCGACCGTTGCCCGGCCCATCGCCAGTGCTTCGAGAATCTTTCCGCGCAGGCCGGCGCCACTGACGATCGGCGACACAAAGACGGCATGCCGCTGCAGATAGGGCCGCAAATCTGGCACGAAGTCCGCAAAGGTCACGACATCTCTCTGGCTGTACACCAGCACTTCCGGAGGTGCGAATCGCCCGATGATCGTGATGTTGGCCCCCGGGACTGCCTCCTGGATGCGAGGCCAGATGCGGCGAAAGAAATAGTGCAACGCCTCGACATTGGGGGGATGCTTGAAGTACCCGACAAAGACCATGCTGCCCGAAATCTCTTCTACCCCCGGACTGGGCTGAAAGTATCGCGTGTCGACGCCCGTTCTCGCCAGCCGGGGTTCGGGCACCTTCAGCCGTAGTCTGAGGTAGGCTTGATCCACCGTCGACAGCGCCACAATGCTTTTCACTTTGCGGCAGATACGCTTCTCGTAGACCGCTGTCGCCTTCCACTTGACGAGTCGGGAGAGGCGTTGTAGTACGCCGCGAGCATTGCGAAAGCTCCGTTCGCGCGCCAGGCTCAGCACCTCGTGGTGCGTCAGCAGGCTCGGAAACATTCGCAAGTTCGGGATGAAGTTCAGTGTATGCAGGTACTCGCACTGAATGAGGTCGAAATCTTCCTTCTTCAACTGGCTTAGCACTTCCTTTCGCATCAGCAGGCACGCATGGATGGCCGCCAGGATCTTCGAGAACAAAAAAGAGCTCTTCAGCTGGTCGCTATAAGGGTACAGCGTCACCGTTCGCACTTCCTTGCAAAATCGCTTCAAGTACTCGGCGTGCGGTTTCTCCTCCTCCGTTTCCATGAAAGACAGCAAGGTGATGTCGTGCTTCACCGACAGGCCCTGAATCAGATTGACCAGGATCCACGACCCGTCGAAGCCCAGCTTTGGCAGGCGCTTCGAGATGAGCAAGATCTTGCGGGGTGGACGGCCCGCATGGCCGTTCATGACGTACTTGTGGCGATAGAGAAACCAGGTGTCGATGGCCGCCAGGGTTTCCTCGTCGGACAGGCGCGCAGATTTGCCAGCGGCCACACGATGCCACAGAATGCGGGGAAGCTTCACAACGGCACCCAAAAAGGCCCACAGGATGGCGAAGCGGCCGCGGCTCAGGTCGAGCGAAATGCGAAGGGGCAGCTGCACAAGGTGTTTGAGAAAAAGGCGTGGCGATGTCACGTTCTGCCAAAAAAGCACGAACAGGTTCCGCGCAATCAGATAGTCGATCTTTCGGTTGCCGAGTTTGGTCACATTAGTGCTCCGATGCTTGTGGACAACTTTGCTGGCAGGGCAGAACAACACCCGAAAACCCGACTTCCAGGCACGATAAGACAGGTCTGCGTCCTCCACATAGCCTGGGTAGTAGATTTCATCGAATCCACCCAAGCCCAGAAATTTTTCGCGATGATAGGCGCTCGAGCCTCCGCCCGCGTAGAAAACAGGCACATAACCCCGGCGATGGTCCAGATCGTTCGGGGGAGTGTGACCGACATGCATACAGCCGAACACCAGTGTCCCAAAGGTCTTTCCAGTCTCCTCACGGCTCTTTGACTGATCGTAGTTGAAGATCTGTGAGGTCACGGCAAAAACATCCGGCTGCTTGAATCCGTCCAGCAGCGGAGCCAGGAACCCGGGTTCCACGATGACGTCGTTGTTCAGCAACACGACCACTTCATTGCGGGCGCCCCTCACACCAATGTTGTTGGCCCGGCAAAAGCGATAGTTGCGATCGAGTTCAATCAAGCGGACCTGAGGGTAGTGGACTCGAACATGGTCTTGCGTTCCATCCGTGCTGCCGTTGTCGACTAAGATGACCTCGTGGTCGCCACCTTCGACCGCTACCGCGCGAAGCACCGCGTCCAGGCATTCGCCCAGCAGCTCTTTCTTGTTCCAGGAAAGAATGATGATCGAAGCCTTCGGGCGCAGAGAACCAATCGAAAGCGAGATGGTTGCGCGTTTTCGTTGGATACTGCCTAATTGGTCGTAGAAGTCATGCAGCTGGGTTACCAGCAAGCTCTTGTGGAAGTGGTGCAGAACCAGCAGCCTGCCCTGCTGCCCCATGCGGCGGCGACGCTCCGGATCGCCCAACAGCGCGATTGCGGCGGCAGCGATGGCTCCTGTGTCGGCCGGAGGAACCAGAAGGCCCGTCATTTCGTGCAGCACGGCCTCAGGCGTACCGCTGACTCGCGTGGCGATGACGGGCAAGCCCACCGCCATCGCTTCCAAGACGCTCAGTGGCAATCCCTCGAAGATCGAGCTCAGCAGGAACAAATCCATGGCCGAGAGGACATCGGTCACATCTTGCCGCTCTCCCGGGAAAAGGACTTTACCTTGCAATCCGAGATCTTTCGCCTTCTGGATGATCTTCCCACGTTCCGGTCCGTCGCCGACCAGAAGAAACCGGGCTTCGGGAAATGATTTCAAGATGGCGGGAATCGCTTCAATCAGATACTCGTGCCCTTTCTGAAAGCTAAAGCGGGCCACGGAGCCTACCAAGAGCTGCTCGTCGCTCAGTCCGAATTCCTCGCGCAAACGGCGGCGGCCTTCTGCCGAGAATCGAAATCTTCCGGCGTCGATGCAATTGCGGATCAGTTTGATGCGAATCGGGTCGATCTTGTAGTCTCTCACCAGCAATCGCTTGTTTGCCTGCGACACAGCGATGGTGTAGTGCAGGCAGAACGTCATGATCCTCTTCACCACTTTCTTGGTCCCAACGCCAGCGCGCTTGCCGGTGGCCAGTTCGAACGCCAGATGTTCTGTAGCCAGCCGCCACCGCACCCGGGCGACGAAGGCAGCCAGGATCGGGAAGAAACAACCGAACGAATTGTTCAGATTGAAGTGAACGATGAAAGGTCGTTGCCGAAGGAAGTAGCGCAACGCGACAAAGAAATTGCGCAGCGGTGTCCCGTGTGATTCGACGAAATCGACCGGGATGTTCAGCTGCTGAAAGAACTCCGCCAGCAGCCGCGTCGACGGACGGTCACAAAGAGCCACTCTGGCTGGGTAGCGCTCGCGATCGATCTCTGGAACCAAAAGCTTCAGATACTCCTCGGCCCCGCCAAGAAAAATGGCATCCGAAAAGTAAATGATCTTTTGAGGCTCATCCATCCAAGGGTCTTCCTGTGTTCAGAGCCAGCGGCTGGTTGTTCTTCCGCGCCCTTCGAGATGCTTTGCGAACCCGCTGGAGTATAGCCCAGCCTCTTCGGAAGGGGCAACCGGCCCGCCGTCCCACTGAAAGCTGGCGTGCACGCTAGGTCGGCGGCTCGGGCGATTCTCAACCGTTGCAATACCTCTAAGCTCGTTTTCGGCGTTTGGCCAAAACGATTGTCTCGCGGAAACACCAGCGCCCTGTCCGACAGGGAGTCAGGGGGATAGGATGAAGAACCGCTGGCCGAGTTCTCTACCAAACAATCGTTCGCACGGTGGTATGAGTGGCAAATTCACCCGCCAGTCGGCGATGATTTTTGCCACAGTAAGTGACGAAATGTTCGCCATTGTGCTTGCGTTGTTGCGGATCTGGGTTGGCGATAGGAGAAAATAGCAGCCCAAGTGAAAGCACGGCGATGCGAGGAAGACCATGAACAAGACGCGACGAGGCTTCATCAAGACGATGAGTGCAACGGCCGTTGCCGTAAGCCTCCCGGCTACAGCGGGAGCTCAAACAAGTTCGAGCAGGAAACCGAAAGCTGACGTTGTGGGCAAGGGTGTATCCGCCGACTTCTATGTCTCCCCTGAAGGAAACGACAGCGACCCTGGAACCCTGGCGAAACCCTTTCAATCCTTGTCGCGAGCTCGGGACGCAGTCTTTCAGCTAAGGAGAACGCGCCGGATTCAGAAGCCGGTGGTTGTCGCGCGCTTCGGAGGAACTGTCAGGTGTCCCTGCCCAAGCCGGCTTGGTTGTGGGTTTCAGCCTTGATCGCCATTTCCGGAGCAGAGCAGTCAGTGATAGATCAGCGTGGTTTGGTCATACTCCGAGGCTTCCTTCAAAAAGGTGGCAGTCCGACGCTGGGATCCTACCTGCCAGGGCAAACGCATCTAAATTTAGCCCAATAGGAGCTGGAGGAGGTAATCGTTGTCCCCGCCCGCTCTGAGGCGCTTTCCTTTGACGCCTTGCTTGGGGGTTTGTTCTTTCTTGAGGAGGTTGATCG
>VFZK01000112.1 GCA_016871215.1 Acidimicrobiia bacterium
CACTGTCGGGCTGACCCGCCGCGGCGGCCAAGACAATCCGGCTTCGCCTTACCACCTGTTGGGGTGTTCCGTGGGCCTTCAACCAGCGCTCGATTTCTCCTCGATCGGTGGCACTCAGCGTCAGTGGAGGCAAAACCATCGGCATGCCCAGACAATAAACTAATCTCTTGTTATTGTCCAGTTAGTTGCTGGACAATACCCTAGGCCCAACGGTGGACGGGGCACCCGACGTGGGTTCGCTGCGCACCCTCGATGAATTAGCCCCAACGCCTGGGTTTTGTTGTAAAGTATCGCAAATGGATTTGCACTATGAGTGGTCACATCAGACGACAGGAAGGAGATCTATGAACTCCGTGACTCGCCGTTACTTTCTCATGTCTTCGGGACTGGGTGTTGCCGCGCCACTGGCGGCTCGCGCCTCTTCTCTAAATGGGGCAAACAACCGGATTCGCGTCGCGGTCATCGGCGTGAAAGGACGTGGCGGTTCGCACATCAGCGGCTTCGCCGCGCTGTCGAAACAGAACGTCGAGCTGGCAGCGCTCTGCGACGTGGACGAGAGCGTGCTGAACCGGCGGCTCGCCGAAGCGGAAAAGCAGTCGATCAAGAAACTGGGCGCGTTCACCGACATGCGCCGCGTGTTCGACGATAAGTCGATCGATGTCGTGTCCTTCGCCACGCCGAACCACTGGCATGCGCTTGGCACTACCTGGGCCTGCCAGGCGGGAAAGGATGTGTACGTCGAAAAACCAGCCTCGCACAACATCTTCGAGGGCCGGAAGATGGTGGAAGCCGCGCGCAAATACCATCGCATCGTGCAGCACGGCACGCAAATTCGAAGCAGCCCGGCCATCCAGGAAGCGATGCAGCTTCTACGTGAGGGTGCTATTGGTGATGTCTACATGGCCAAAGGGCTTTGCTACAAGCGGCGCGACACGATTGGGAAAGCTTCCGAGGAAGCCGTTCCGAGCGGGGTGCATTACGATCTCTGGATGGGTCCCGCTCCCGCCCGCCCATTCACCCGTAACCGCTTCCACTATCAGTGGCATTGGCAATGGGCCTACGGCAACGGCGACATCGGCAATCAAGGCGTGCATCAGCTCGACGTGGCCCGCTGGGGCCTGGGTGTTGGTTTGCCGTCGAAGGTTCAATCCATGGGCGGCCACTTCATGTTTGACGACGACCAGGAAACGCCCAACACGCAGCTCACAGCGTTCATGTACCCGGCAGAGAAGAAGCTTCTCACTTTCGAGGTCCGCCACTGGGACACACCGGCCGAAGGCACCGACTTGAAGATCGGCGTTCTTTTTCTGGGTTCCAAAGGTTACATGGAAATTTCCAGCTATGGCCAGTATCGAATCTTTCTTGGCAAAGAAGCCAAACCCAGTGGAACCCGCGACGAAGACGGCGATCACTTCGCCAACTTCATTCAGGCGGTGCGAAGCCGGAAACCCGAGATGTTGAATGCCGATATTGAAGAGGGCCACCGTTCCAGCGCGCTAGCGCACTTGGCCAATCTGTCTTATCGGCTGGGTCGAACGCTCGTCTTCGATCCTCAGTCGGAGACCTTCCCTGGTGACGCAGAGGCCAATGCGCATCTGGGGAGAAAGTACCGCAGCCCGTACGTTGTGCCTGAGAAGGTGTAAGTCCCCCGGACCTTATCTGCAAACAAGGAACAAACTTCCGCGAGCGGTAGGTGTGTGTTGGCTCGAAAGGCATTCTTGTGCGGGCATGGGCTTGGCGGCGGACAAGCTGGCCTGTCCGCTCGAAGCAACGTTGCTCGGCAGGCGATTGATCGAAAGGACGCTGGTTTGACCCTGCTTTTGCGAAGCAGCGTCGCACTCCTAGGCCTTCTTCTGTTGCTGGACAGTAACCTCGTAGCGCGCTCCAAGACGGGATCGCCAGGCGTCCCGGTGGACATCGACCTGCGCGCGCGCCCGACGGCCCGCGCCTATCGTGTCGCGGTGCCGCCTCTGATTGACGGTCTGGTCAATGAGCCTCTTTGGAGGGAAATGGAGCCCGCGTCGGACTTCGTCCAGCAGGAGCCAAACAACGGCGAGCCCTCGACAGAGCAGACGGAGGTACGCATTGGCTTCGATGACGACCATCTGTACCTTGGGGTGATCTGTCTGGACAGCCAACCGGACCACATCGTGGTCACTCAGAATCGGCGCGATGCCAGCCTCGAGAATACCGACTCGGTGGAAATCCTATTTGACACGTTCAACGACAAGCAGAACGGCGTGGTCTTCGGCACGAGCCCCACGGGCATCGAATACGACGCGCAGATTTCAAAGGCCGGACAAGGAAGAGGCGGGGGCGGCACACCGGCGCGGGCCGGAGGCGGGGGTGTCACAGGCGGCGCCCAGCGCGGTGGCGCCGCCGCGCTGAACATCAACTGGGACGCTGTGTGGACCGTGCGCTCGCAAATCAGCACGCGTGGCTGGGAAGCCGAATTCAAGATCCCGCTGCGCACTCTGCGCTACAACCCGGGAAACAACATCACGTGGGGCATGAACATCAAGCGGAACCTGCGACGCCATAACGAGCAGTCGTTCTGGTCGCCGCTTTCCAGAGCCTACACACTGTCGCAGGTTGAAATGGCCGGGCAACTGGAACATCTGAGCCTGAAGGCTCATCGCAATCTCAAGCTGCTGCCTTACGTTCTCGGAGGCGTCAAGCAAGATTTCACCCGCGTCGTCGACCGCACGGACCCAGCCCACACGGGCGGGCTCGACCTCAAATATGGACTGACCAGCAGCCTCACGCTGGATGGCACGTTCAACACAGACTTCGCCCAAGTAGAAGTTGACGACGAGCAGATCAACCTGACCCGGTTCGATCTCTTCTTTCCCGAGAAGCGCCCGTTTTTTCTCGAGAACTCGGGCTTCTTCGATTTCGGCTCGCCCCAGGAAACGGAGATCTTTTTTTCGCGCCGCATCGGCATCGATGACTCGGGGACACAAGTCCCGATCGATGCGGGAGTGCGCCTGTCGGGCAAGGCGGGCCACTACAACCTCGGCCTGTTGAACGTTCAGACGCGGCGAGTCGCTGCCACTGCTCCAGCAAACAATTTCAGCGTGGCCCGTCTGAGTCGTGAGTTTGGCCGCCGCAGTTCCGTGGGCGGCATCGCCGTAGCACGGCAGTCCACGTCGTCTCGCTTTGGGCTCCCGGACCGGTCTACCAACAGTACTTTTGGCGCGGACGTCAACCTGGGACTGGGCCGTTATGCCAACGTGTTTAGCTACTTTGCCAAGTCTTTCACACCTGGCCGCAACATGAGCAATCAGGCAGGCGCCACCACGCTGGCCTACGACGACCGTCACAACCGGATCGATGCCGCTTACCAGGAAGTCGGCCGCAACTTCAATCCAGAAGTCGGCTTCGTTCGGCGACTTGGGTTTCGAAAGCCTTCGTTTGGCTATCGCTACACGTTTACGCCGGAAGGCAAATATTTGCGTAGCGTTTTCCCGCATTTCCAGTGGAACCGTTGGTACACGATTGCCGCCAGGAACGGATCCCAGGGACAGGAGTCCGGCTTCGAGCATTATCATCTGGATTCGCGTTGGCAGAATGGATCGCAATACGGAATCGCTTTCAACCGGAACTTCGAGCGTATCGACAAACCCTTCGAAATTTTTCCGGGCATCGCGATTCGCCCGGGCACCTACCGGTACAACGAAACGGTAGCCAACTTCTCAACTGACCCGAGCGCAATGTTGTTCGGCTCTGGCAATACGGCTATCGGCGATTTCTATGGCGGCACCATTCGCACTGTCAATGCTAACGGAGGTTACCGCATCGGCTACGATTACACCTTCACAGCAAGCTACGTCCGCAACTGGATTCGGCTGCCGGAGGGCAACTTCAACACCGATTTGGTGGGCTGGCGATTCAACTGGGCACTGTCCCCAAAGAGCTACTTTCAGTCGTTCGTTCAATACAACAGCCGCTCCAACCAGGTGGGATTGAATCTCCGACTGGGATTGCTTTCCAATTCAAGCACCGGGCTGTTTGTCGTTTACAACTCGCGGATCTCGACCATCGACTACACGGATCCGCACGAACAGATCGATCGTCGAACGCTCAATCGTGCATTCTTCGTCAAATACAACTATCTCTTCGATTTCTAGTTCCGCTGGAGTGCCCTCGGCGAATGAGGTTTCGCACGTTTGCCGCCGGTGAGGTGACTGCATGAAAGGAAACATCACAACCTACATGTTGGTTTTTCTCAGCTCATGGTTCATAGGGTTACCAGCCATGGCCCGAGCGGGCTCGTTCAAGGCTGAACCCGGACTTCAGTTTTACAGCCTGCGCGACGACTTCAAGAAAGATGTTCCAGGGACCCTAAAGAAGGTGCAAGCGTTTGGAATTCGCCTGGTCGAGTTGGCTGGCACCTACGATCTTCCGCCTGCGAAGTTCAAAGAGCTGCTCGGGGCTCACGGTCTCAACCCCGTGAGTGCACACTTCCCGTACGATCGCTTCAAAGACGATCCTGAATCGGTCGCACGCGAAGCCAAGGCACTCGGGGTGCGGTACGCTGGCTGCGCTTGGATCCCCCATACAGGCGTCTTCGACGAAAAGCAATGCCGAGGCGCCGCTGAAGTGTTCAATCGTGCTGGCGCCGCTTTGGCGAAGCACGGCTTGAAGTTCTTCTACCACACACATGGGTTTGAGTTTCAGCCACACAAACAGGGCACGCTCTTCGATTTGCTGATGGCCGAGACGAATCCGGAGTCTGTGTTCTATGAGATGGATGTCTTCTGGGTAGTGCATCCAGGCCAGGACCCGGCGAAGCTACTGGCCAAATACGGCAAGCGTTGGGAGCTGATGCACGTGAAAGACATGAAGAAAGGTGTCAAGACCGGCAACTTGAGCGGTAAGTCGGACGTAACCAACGACGTTACACTCGGAACCGGCCAGATGAACTGGCCCGCCATTCTCCAAGCTGCCGAAAGGGCCGGCGTCAAGTACTACTTCATTGAGGACGAATCCCCGACGTCTGGCCAACAAATCCCCGAAAGTCTGAGATTCCTAAAGCGGGTGAGGTGGTGAACACCGACCTGTGGACGCAGATCGATTCTGTCCGACCCGCGCTCATGGGTATGCGTGCCCGAAAAAGAAGCTGACGATCAAGGAGGCATTCGATGCGGAAATGGTTTGCGCCTGCCCTGGGCTTTCTGATTGTTGCCCTCTCTGGCTCTGGGTTGCTAGCTCAGTCGAAGCCGAATTCATTGACGTTGAAAGAAGTCGCGGAAGGTTGGATCTTGCTGTGGGATGGTGAAACGACCTTTGGTTGGGAATCTCGCGGAGAGGCAGAGTGGAAGATTACGGATGGAATTTTGACGGCTTCGTCAGGCGGCAACGGCTGGCTTGCCAACAACGCTTCGTTTGGCGACTTTATCCTCAAGGCAGATTTCCGAACAGGCGCCGATGGGAACAGTGGGATCTTCCTGCGATCTAGCAAAGAAGGCCAACCTCACCAGACCGGTTACGAGTTGCAGATCTTCGACGCTCACAAGGAATACACCACAGGAAGCCTGGTCAATCATTTGAAAGCTAAGAAAGCGAGAATCGTTCCAAACCAGTGGCACAGCTACGAAGTGCGTGCGGAGGGTGGGGCGTTTGTCGTCAAGCTCGATGGCAAGACGTTGCTCAAGGGCAACGACCCGACGCACACCGTGGGTCACATCGGATTGCAGTACAACAAAGACAAGCAGATCGAGTTCCGCAACTTGAAGCTCAAGCCGCTTGGACTCCGGCCCATCTTTAACGGCAGAGATCTCAACGGTTGGCGGAAAGTGAATAGCCCTGACTTGAGCCGGGGCACGCCAGAGTGGACAGTGAAGCAAGCGATGATCCATGTCGAGCGCGGCCCAGGCCAGTTGGAAACGACGAATACCTTCCAGAACTTCGTCTTCCAGCTGGACATTCGCACTCACCCGCGCGACAACAATCATCACCCGAACAGTGGCATCTTCTTTCGAGGAGACAGAGATGGCTTCTGGACCGGTTATGAATCTCAAATAAGGAACGAATTCAAAGGCCAAGATCGAGCCCAGCCCGTGGATTTCGGAACCGGCGGCATCTACCACTACCAGCCGGCCCGGCACGTCATTCCGAACGATGGCGAGTTCTTCAGCAAGACGATTGCAGCCAGTGGCCGCCACATGGCTGTCTGGGTCAATGGCGTCCAGACCAGCGACTACACCGACACTCGCCCCGAAGGCCGCAACGCGCGGAAAGAGGCCCGTCTAGCCGCCGGCACGTTGAGTCTGCAGGCGCATGACCCAACGACGAATCTGGATTTCAAGAACCTCAGCATCGTCGAACTGCCGAACAGGTGAACGCACCTGAGTTTTCGAAGCGCTGTCGCTGGCGATGAACGACGCTACGATGATCTCGTTGTGGCTTGGAAGTTTGGGCCGTCACCGCCAGCACAGGAAACGTCGTCTCCTGGCGCTGGTTGTGAGCTTTTCGTCGCAATTGATCAGCGACGGCTAGTGCAAAGAGCGCTCTGGTGCCGCATGCGGCGCTCCACTGGGGCGCGTCCGCGGTCCAAGCGAATCAATACCATCTTCCAACACAGACACTGGCTATGAAGCGACTCGTCGTTTCCATTCTCGCACTGCAACTTTCTTCCACAACCATTGGCGAAACGGCAGAGCAGGTGCCCGCAAGACCTGGCGCAAAGCGAGCCTCGGCGCGCGCCGAAGGGCTGCAAGAGGCCTTGTTGGAACGAACGCAGGCTCCTGTAAAGAAACTCGACATCGATCTGATCATGCTCGGCGCTGACTTTGCCGGGACTGCACCGAGCGAGATCAGCTGGGCCGGGGACAACTCGAAGCTTTGGTTCCGGTGGAAGAGACCTGGAGAGAGGGAGCTTGGCGTTTTCGAGGTTTCACGAACCGGCGGCGCTCCTCGGCGGCTGACGAAGGACGAAGAAGCAGGCGCGCCGCCCTATACAGCAGAGCGCGACGTTTCTGGGCGGTGGGCGGTCTACAGCTTCGAAGGTGACATTCACCTGCTGGATACGCATTCCGGAAGGTTCAGAAAGATCACACAGACCGCGGAGGTCGAGACCGATCCCGCCTTCACGCGCGATGGAGGAAGAATATCTTTTCGGCGCGGCGAGAACCTTTTCCTTATCCCACGCAAAGGGGAGCCATTCGTCCGCCAGCTCACCGACATTCGGATTGGGAAGAATCCCGATCTCGAAAAGGAGAAGAAAGAGAAGGCAGGACAGCGCAAATACCTCAAAGACCAGCAGGAGGAGTTATTCTCAGTTCTCGGCGCCAAGGCAAAGAAGCAGAGGGAGGACGACGAACGAAAGAAAGCACGGCGTCCACAGCCTTTCTACATCGAAGACAAGAAGGTCGAAAGGCTGTCGCTTTCGGCCGACGAGCGTTTCGTCACCGTGGAGATGGCTGAAGAACCTAAGGACCAGCGAGTGGCACAAGTCCCCGATTACGTCACTCTCTCAGGCTTCACAGACGAATTGAAGGCC
This sequence comes from Acidimicrobiia bacterium, assembly GCA_016871215.1. Lineage (GTDB taxonomy): Bacteria > Acidobacteriota > Terriglobia > Versatilivoradales > Versatilivoraceae > VFZK01. The sequence goes on from VFZK01000112.1 coordinate 7,505, forward strand.
CGTGTCAAAGTGGGAGATGCCCGTAAGCTCTATTTTTTGACCGTGCTGAATCTCGAGACGTCTCAATCCTTCGAAGTCAAGCTTCCGAACCACTCCGAGACTGCGCCCGCAGGCACCCAACCCGAGAAGGGATCGGAGCCCAAAACCCCACCGACGGATGCGTACAGCCCCGTGTGGTCGAAGTCTGGCCACCATCTCCTTTCGACGGTTCGCTCAGCGTATAACAAAGATCAGTGGCTGCTTGCCGTCGACCCCGAAGCAGGTACGAGCCGCGTGATCAACCACGAGCATGATGACGCTTGGGTCATGAACGACGACGATGCACCATCACTGAGTCTGCTGGAATACGGTTTCTTCGACGACAACCGCAAGGCTTGGTTTGTGTCGGAGCACATGGGCTTCCGCCATCTGTATGCCGCCGCCTTGGCCGGTGGTTCACTTCAAGCACTGACGGAAGGCCGCCATGAAATCTGGAATGCAAAGCTGTCGCGGGACGAGCGGACGTTTTATTTCCGCTCCAATCAGGATGGACCCGAAGTCATGGATTTCTACTCGCTCTCTGCGAGTGGCGGCACTCCGAAGAAGCTGACAAACGAGATAGGCCATCATCAAGTGACGCTTTCACCTGACGAAACGTTTCTGGCCGACGTTTACTCGTTCAGCAACAAACCGTGGGAGCTGTACGTTCAGCGCGGCGAACTCGCTTCGGAACGTCTGTCTTTAACCGACAGTACAACACCCGCATTCAAGTCCTATGCCTGGACTGAGCCCAAGCTGGTCAAAGTTCCGGCGCGGGACGGGGTCCAGGTGCCCGCTCGATTGTATCTTCCAGCCAAGAGTCATCCTGCCAGACCCGCTGTCATCTTCGTCCACGGCGCTGGCTACCTCCAGAACGTGCATCGCTGGTGGTCTTACTACTTCCGCGAGTACATGTATCATCACTTCCTGATGGAGCAGGGTTACATTGTGCTCGACGTGGACTACCGCGGCAGCGCCGGTTACGGCCGCGACTGGCGCACCGCGATCTACCGCCACATGGGAGGAAAGGACCTGAGCGATCAGATCGACGCGGCGGAGTACCTCGTCAAGCAGCACGGAGTCAAACCTGAGCGCATCGGCATCTACGGTGGAAGCTATGGCGGCTTCATCACGCTGATGGTCCTCTTCACGGCGCCCAAAAGCTTCGGGGCTGGTGCGGCGTTGCGTCCGGTAACCGACTGGGCCCACTACAACCATCCCTACACAGCCAACATCCTGAACCAGCCCCAGGACGACGACGAGGCGTTCCGCCGCAGCTCGCCGATCTATTTCGCCGAAGGTCTGGAAGATCCGTTGCTGATTTGCCACGGGCTTGTCGACGTGAATGTTCACGTCCAAGACACGATCCGGCTGGCACAGCGGCTGATCGAACTCCGCAAGACTAATTTCGAAGTCATGCTCTACCCCGTGGAAGATCACGCCTTCAAGGAAGCCAGCAGCTGGGCCGACCAGTACAAGCGAATATTTAGACTTTTCGAAGAGAACCTGAAACGTAGCTAGAGGCCGCTTGCAAGCGACTCAAGCGGGTATCGAGCCGGGTTGGCCTATGCACGATGCTACGAGAAGTTTGTTCTCGTTTCGCTCAGGCAGCCACAGTCAGCGCTGGGGACCGCCGCCCCCTGCGCTGGCCGTGGGCTCTTCGTGGCAATCTGCCAGTGCCCACGACCACCGCAAACAACACGGTGATCGTGTCTTCCAAAACAGAATATCAATGGCGAAGCCATAACTAGCCGGTCCTGGAGTTTCTACATTTCGAAGCCGGCTATGCGCTCGTAGTACCGCACGCAGTGCGGCCATAGTGAAGCACTCGCGTGCTTCACTACAAACCCGCGGTGCCGGGCCTGAGGAGGAAGTCATCCATAAAACGCGAGGTTTGACACCCCCAGGCTCCGGGTCGATATCAGATCTTTTTGAACGTGATACCGGGCTTGATCATTTCGGCGGTTGTCAGCCCCATCCAGGCAGTCGAGACGGGATGAAGCAAGACACCAAACGATTGGGCATGCACGGGGTTCGATAGGTTCTGCCAAAACTTTTCCAGCGATTGAGGGATCGTCTCGTCGCCCTTGAAACTGAGAAAGTGCCAGGCTAGTAGGGTAGGCACACCCGAAGAACTGCGCCTGTCGGCGCCTTCGCCCCATAGCCCATTCTCTCCCTGAAGCCGCATCATGCGTCGAATAGTGTTGTCGAGATCAGGACCCAATCGTTTGTTGAGAGCTTGGTCGTTCAATAGGTAGTAAGCCGATTGAATGGCCTCGCTGGCCATTGTCATGGTCGTGAAGGGCATCTGGTCCGACTCCTGCCCAGCCACAAAGTTGGGCATTTCCCCATTGGGCCGCCGATTCTTGAGCACCCATTCCAACGCCTGCAGCGCCGCGCTGCGAAGACGTCCATCGCTCGAAATCGCGGACATCTGAGCCAGGAATGCAGTTCCAGCTGAGGTGGCAGCCGATGACGGCTTTAGCGAAGCGATCTGTTTCTGGATGCCGTCGCCAAGAGCGCCGCTATTTTCTCCTTGCAGCTGCCAACTCGTGACTGTTTGTCGCAGGCCGTTTCCGGCTCCGACCCCCTCGAGCAAAAACGCCGCGTACCGATCGAGTGCCTGCCGATATGACCTCCCACGGCTGCCACCGACGTGGGCCAGGCCGCGAGCAAGCGCAACGGCCGCGAGACTGTTTTCGCCCAGGTCGACGTCTCCCGGTGATCCGACAGACCAGCAGCCTCCTTCATTTCCTAGCGACGTCACAACGCGCTGCTGCCGCGCCGCAAACGTGTCGCACCAGCGGAGCGCTTCTTCCAAGTATTTCGGACCATTTTTCGTCAGATCCGCACCGGCCAGAAGCACCCTCGCCAGATTCCCCTGCAAGGAGAACGGAGTATTGGCGATCGGAGGAATCTGGCCGTCACGGGCAGCCTGCTCCCGAGCCAGAACCCATTGGCAGATGTCGTCAAGATACACCGTCAGCTGTTTTTTGCCTGCCTTGTCGAAAATTTTGGATGGCAGTAGTGCCGGCGCGATTGCCAGCAAGAGGAAGATAGACCATCCGAAACATTGCCCAACTTGTCTTTTCACGCAAAGCCTCCCTGGCCCAGTTCGGAGCAGCTGGCGCATCCCTCTCATGCTACCGCTTCAACGATTGAATGAGTTCCACGAGCTGCGCCCACCGTTCCTTGCCGCTGCGCTCGGAAACCTCAGCGGCTTGTCTGGCCAAGCGCAACGCTTCGTCATAGTTCGCCACCAACATCCCTTTCTCGTCCTCCAGCAACGCCAGGATTTTCGAAAGCCGCCGCGCGGCTTCTTCCCCACCGTAGAGGCGGGACACTTTGAAACGGAACAGCTCGTCGAAATTGACCGCTGGGTTGAAGGCCAGTTCGGCGAAGACCAAGTCGTTCAGCTCAGAGAATGGATTATCCGACCGGCCCCCGCCCGATATCACCAGACCCTCCAGGTTGCTGGCAATCGCGTGATGGGTGATGCTCTCTGTTCGCTTCCAGTAGATCTCCTTCGCTGCTGAGCCACCCCACTGCAAGACGCCGAGCCCGTGCTTGCCTGGAGCCCTAAAGGGCGACGGCCAAACTCCCGACTTCAACATTGGCGCCAATTCCCATTCCGCCACGGCAGATTCGGGAATGCGATGGACAAACTCGGGTGGGAATGCCGCTCGCTGTCCTGGAGGCAGCGCTCGCGCTGCGGAAGCCTGGATGGATTCGTAGTCAAACCCCGTGCCGGAAAGATAGGCTACCCAAGCGCTCGGATCTAACTTCAGGATTTCCTCCGCCAGGAACCCCACGAACCGTGCCAGATCCTTGGAGTAGTCAGGGTCCGCTCCGCCCATCGCCAGCCGTGCCTTCTTGCAGTCTTCGGAATAGCAGACGAAGAAAGGTTCTAACTCGATGCTGACGCCGCCCACACGAGCAGTCTGAAAGAGCCACTGCAATCCCTCACGGTAGCGCTGCCGGTTCTCTGGTTTCTCCGGGCAAAGCATTCCATCCCGAATCGACCCGTTCCGACCCACAGCACAAAGGTCCCGATGAGCCTTGGCCCAAGAGTCCAGATTCAGCGTACGATCTCCATCGGAATGCGGGCCGTCGCAGCCGTTGAGCCCAATTCTGGGAAGGATACGCACGGCCCGTTCGGCCGCATAAGCGCAAAGGTCTTGCACAGCGGCAACGCCGGTGGATCCCACGCCCGGAAAGCTGCGCAGCAACAACCCGTTTAGCCTGAGCGTACTCAGGTAGTCCACAACGGCCTTGAGCTGGGCTGGGTCGCTCGGTTGACCGGAAGAGCCGGCAGGGGCTGTATCGGCGATGGCTCTCTTGACTCGCGATTCCGTGTCCCGATCCGTCAATCGAAACCATCGATACTTCAACTGTGCGCGCTCCGAAATACTCAGCTCGTTGAGCAGCACGCGTCCCATGTCGGTTCGCAGATAATAGTTCTTCAGCTCTTGAGCCGCATATAACGTCCCTTGCCGGTCTTTGCCGGCCACGAAAATGGTGGTCTTCCCCCCTTTGCGAAATGTCTTGAGCAGAAAGCTGCCTTCCGAGAGCGCATCCCAGTTCAGGCTGTATCCGAATGACTTGAAGGCCTTGGCAGCCGGAAGGTTCTTGTCGAAACTCCCAAGATAGAGCACCACGTCGTCGTCGCGGTTCTTGCTTCCTTTGGCGGGGACTGTTTTGAGTTCACGCAGGTTAGGCCGCAAGAACTCCAGCAGGAGGTTGGCGGCAAGCTGGTCCTCGTCTCCGTGCACAATGGAAGCAGAGAGCCCGTAGAGCTCGACCAATCCCATGACGCGCGCGTTCTCCTTCCGCTGCGCGCTGGCGCTCTCCACGCAGAGCGAGAGCATCCAAAGCGAGCCGGCTGCTGCAACCTGCCAAGTTTGTGGCCTCCGTGTCGCCATTGTTTCGGTCCAGCTTACGCCCAAACGCGCTGTGGTCTTCAGCCACATCGCCCAACAAAAAAAGCCTGGCGGTTAGCCAGGCCTTTTCTTGTGGTTTTCCTACAAACGGCGAGTCTACTTCCTCGCAGCGAAACTCTTCGCACCGTCAGCCTCGTTTTCATAAACGTCGAAAACGGTTAATAGCTTCGTGACAAGCAGAATGTCTCTCACGCGTTGGCTTAGGTTGGACAACTTCATCTGGCCACCCTGATTTCGGATCGTCGTGAAGGATCCGACCAAGGCACCCACCCCAGTACTGTCGATGTAGGTTACGTTCGAGAGATTGATCAAAATGTTCTTGTTTCCACCATCGAGGATCTCTCTGATCTTCTCGCGAAGTGCTCCGACTTCCTCGCCAATGACGATTTTGCCTTCGGGACTCAACACGCAGACATCGCCAGTGATCTTCGTCTGAAAAGAGACTGCCATTTTTGTTTGCCCCCTGTTGCCAGTGACGGCGTATTTGCTCTGCACTGTTTGAAATGTCTGCAACACTATAAAACATTCCACCCTTCGAAGGCAAAACCATAAGCGGAGAGCAGCGGAGAGCAGGTATTCTCCACGGTCTCCGATCACGACTTCGACTCCGGGGACCCTGGGGCCAACGAGCACCAGCCCCGGTTATTTTTTCAGCACCATTCGCTCGAGTAACTTCCGAAAGCGCTCCTTTTCGGCTGCGCCAATCTCAGCATCGGCCATCGTGGCAGTCGCCTGATTGCCACTCACGTTGATCTTCTCCTTGCGGTAGGAATCCAGGGTCTTGGCGTCTCCGGGTTTCACATACCCAAGCTCGCCGAATCCACTCTTGACGATTTTTTCGACGACGAATCCCTCGCCCGTTTTTGTGTCGATAGTGATCTGCCGGTTCCAGTAGTCGTCATCGGCCAGCGCCCAGTTGAAGTAAGACAGGACGACTTCCACATCCTCCTCCGTCTTGTCGTGTTTGTACTTCTCTTTTTGGGTCAGCTTGTCTTTTTTCTGGGCGTCGAGAGCCTGGTAAATCTGCACCATGAAATCGTCTTTGGCCGCCTTCGGAACCTCGGCCTCCTTCTTCTCTTCCACAGGTGGATTCTGGGAAGCCTGCCCCTTGCCCTGAGGGGCGAAGGCCTGAACGACGTCCAAGCGGCCGGTCATCATCATTGCCAAAGCACATGAGATGACAAGCCTTTGCCAACGAACTGGTTGATGGTGGCACATACAGTTACCTCCTTTCGCGGTTGAAGAGCTCTTGACTGAAACTGCTGCGGCTGGGTGTGCCTGTCGATCTAGGCATGGTAGACCTCCTTTCACTGCATTATATTCCCGCCACCCTGCCCTTGGGTGCAATTAAAGGTGCGA
>VFZK01000113.1 GCA_016871215.1 Acidimicrobiia bacterium
GAAGCTGGAAAACCTCAGCAAGATGCTCGCGCTTCGTGTCCTTCGCGCTAACCGCGGATGGGAACATTACTGGCACAACCTACACGAGAAAGCAGCGTGAACTGACTCGCACCTTTAATTGCACCCGTGCACGTGCAGTGGCTTGACTCTGCATGTTTGAGAGTCTCGCCTTGGAGAAGAACGTTGAAAGCTGGGATTATCGGATTTCCGGCAGTTGGAAAGACGACGCTATTCAAGATCCTGACCAAGGCCCACGTGGACACTGGGAAGTTCTCCGGCGGCAAGTCTGAAGCGCATCTCGGCGTCGCGACAGTTCCCGACTCCAGACTGGATCGGCTGGCCACGCTCTTTCTTCCAAAGAAATTGACCCACGCCACCGTCGAGTACACCGACGCTGCCGGTCTGGTGAAGGGCGACAGCAAGAACGATGCGTCCTTGAGTCATCTGAAGAACGCCGATGCGTTGGTGAACGTGGTACGAGCCTTCGAAAACGAAGCGATTCCACATTCTGAAGGCCCGATCGACCCCAGGCGAGACATCGCAAACCTCGAGTTGGAGCTGATCTTGTCCGATCTTGGCATCGTCGACAAACGCCTGGATCGGCTGGCCAAAGACATCAAGAAAGTCAAGAACCCGGAGAACGAGAGAGAGTTGGAGCTACTTTCTCAGTGCAAGAGCTGGCTGGAGGCTGAGAAGCCCCTCCGCGCTTTGCCTCTCGCTGAAGATCAGAAACGCGTTCTGCGTGGGTTTACGTTTGTTTCGCAGAAACCCATCGTGCATGTGCTGAATCTTTCGGATGCCGAGGCCGCTAAGGTCGGGCACGTCGTGACTGCCTACCAGTTGGAAGACACCGCAGCCCTGGCGAACGTTGCGATCACTGCGGTCTGTGGGAAGATCGAGGCGGAGCTCGTGGAACTCTCGGGAGAAGAGGCTCAAGCTTTTCTGGCAGATTACGGGCTGAAGGAATCTGGCTTGGACCGGCTGATTCGTGTCACTTACGACCTGCTGGGATTGATTTCGTTTTTCACCGTGGGAGAAGACGAATGCCGGGCCTGGACCATTCGGCGGGGGACGCCGGCACTCAGAGCAGCGGGCGCAATACACTCTGATATCGAGCGTTGTTTCATTCGGGCTGAGGTCGTGCACTATGACCGGCTGCTGGAACTGAAAACGCTCGCAGCGGCTCGCGAAAAGGCCTGCCTCAAGCTCGAAGGCAAGGAGTACATCGTGCAAGATGGCGACGTGATCAACTTTCGCCACAGCGCGTGATCGGATGGGCAGCGGTCAATCTCCGATCGTTCTCGAAGACCGAATCGGCTTGGCCAACACCGTGACACTCGGCTTCCTGCCGGGTGGAACTCAAGCGCTGAGTTCCACCCTACACCGGCGATCGCAAATTCCCAGTCTCTAATGTCCCCTCTTACCATCAGCCTGCTCTTCGGCAGTTTAGCGGCTGCCGCGAATTTCTTTGGCGGGTTGATCATCGTCCAGACGGCCTGGCATCGCGAGTACCTGAAGTACTTCCTGGCCTTCGGCTCCGGCTTCATGCTGGCAGCAGCTTTCCTGGAGATGATTCCAGAGAGCCTGAACCTGCTACCCGGTTCACCTGCTTTCATCCTGGGAGGTTACCTGCTGGTCCATCTTTTCGAGCACGGCTTCTCGCCGCATTTCCATTTCGGAGAGGAAGTTCATACCGAAGAGCTGCTGAATCCCAACGTGAGTGCGTCAGCGTTGATCGGGTTGCTGTCGCACTGCTTTTTCGACGGGGTAGCGATCGCCTCCGGATTCATTCTCTCCTATCCGCTCGGCATCATCCTGTTTCTGGCGGTGATTCTTCACAAACTTCCAGAGGGATTCACGGTGGGTTCCATCATGATGGCTTCAGGTCGGAGCAAGAGGTTCTCTCTCCTTTCCGCGGCCGGGCTGGGCGTGGCTACTTTGGCTGGGGTTCTCACCATGGGGCTGTCGGAGGGACTGGTGAAGTTTGGATTGCCCCTGTCCGCAGGAGTTACGATTTATGTGGCAGCCTCAGACTTGATGCCGGAGGTGAACGAAGAGCCTGGGGTGAAGCTGTCGCTGTGCGTATTCGGCGGGGTACTGCTTTTCGTTTGTGCACGGCTGGCGCTGCGGGCAATCTAGCCGGAGGCGCCTCGGGCCGTCTACCCAAAATGGGTACTGGAAGCACAGGCGTGCGTCACGACCACGCAACGTCTCGTGAAACCAGGGCTCTCTAAGAGAGTGTTTAAAAGGCGCGCTTTGGTTCGTAGTCCCGCCTTTAGGCGGAAGGAAATGCAGTGGTTCCGGCTAAAGCCGGGACTACAAACGTAGCTGACTCCTTGAACCACGCCTTTCTAAACCCCCTCTAAGAAGCTCGCTCTCCCAAAAGGTCTCCACCGCTCTTGACGGTTGGGGGAAGCTAAGCCTGCGTGCCTCGATTATCCGATCTCCTCGAGAATGAGGTCTCCCATCTGCCGGGTTCCCACGATCGTTGCCCCCTCTTCCCGGAGATCTGCAGTGCGAAAGCCCTTCTCCAGGACGGAGACGATGGCCTGTTCGATCCCTTCGGATTCGTGTTGCAATCCAAAAGAGTACTTCAGCATCATCGCCAGCGAGGCGATCGTGGCGATGGGGTTGGCGATGTCCTTGCCGGCGATATCGGGTGCGCTGCCGTGAACCGGCTCGTACATGCCGAGGCTGCCCCCCAGGCTCGCCGACGGCAGCATACCGATGGAACCCGTGAGCATGGCAGCTTCATCGCTCAGGATGTCGCCGAAGAGATTCGAGGTGACCACAACGTCGAACTGCTTCGGATTGGCGATTAGCTGCATGGCGCAGTTGTCGACGTAGAGGTGGCCCAACTCGACGTCCGGAAAGTCGTTGGCAACTTCGGTCACAACACGACGCCAAAGCTGGGAGGCTTCCAGAACATTGGCTTTGTCGACCGAGGTCAGCTTGCGACGGCGCTTGCGGGCTGCCTCGAACCCGGCCTTGGCAATCCGCCGGATCTCTGAAGTTCGATAAACCTCCGTGTTGATCCCGACTTCCTCCTCGCCTTCTTTCGAGATGCCGCGTGGCTTGCCGAAGTAGATGCCACCCGTGAGCTCGCGAACGATCAGCAGGTCCACGCCTTCCACCACGTCTCTCTTGAGTGTGGAAGCGTTTGCCAGGGCTGAGTAAACTCGCGCTGGACGCAGATTCGCGTACAGACCCAGCCCCGCCCGCAGTCCGAGAAGGCCCGTTTCAGGCTTCTTGCCCGGGGGATTGGCGTCCCATTTGGGACCTCCGAGAGCACCCAGCAAGACGGCATCGCTGGCCTTGCATGTTTCCAGAGTCTCAGCTGGCAATGGCACGCCGGTGGCGTCCAAAGCGGCACCCCCTGCCAGAGCTTCTACCCTCTCGAAGCGGTGGCCATGCACGCGTTCGATCTGGTCGAGTACCCGCAGTGCCTGTTCGACTACCTCTGGCCCGATGCCATCGCCCGGAATCACAGTGATGTTCTTATGCACGTCGATTTTCCTTCCCCAAGTCAAATGGATCCTCAAAGACTTCGACAAACCGTGTTGAGGTGTGCCCCGCACGGGGCTGTGAGCAATTGGGGTCACCGACGAACTCAGCGGGTCTCGGCGCCCTGGAAGAGACCGAAGCGCTGACGTCTTGTTTGTGACCCATTTCCACGCACAGCGACGCTGCGTTCAACGGCAGCATTTGGATCAGGACTGCGGAACTGGCGCTCCTTGCGAGGCAACCCGATTGGCGGCCAACGTTTCCCGCTCGTGAATCGCCTTGTTCACTGCATTCAGATAAGCGCGCGCGCTGGCGTCGATGATGTCGGAACTCGCCGCTTTGCCGCTGAAGCTCTTTCCATCGAAGCTGGCGTGAATAAACACCTCTCCAACGGCATCCTTCCCGCGGCTGACAGCATGCACTGAGTAGTCGATCAAGCGTCCAGGCACTCCCGTGATGCGGTCGATCGCACGGTAGATGGCTTCGACGGGGCCATCACCGGTGCCCGATTCCACCAGGAAAACATCGTCACGGCTGAGCCGCACGGTTGCGCTCGCGAGCACTTGATTGCCGCCCGTGGCATGGACGTACTTCAGGTGGTAACGCTCGGGAATGATCTTGAGGCCGTCGTGAATAATGGCCAGCAGATCCTCATCGTAGACGTTCTTCTTCTTGTCGGCCAACTTAGTAAACAGCATATAAGCGCGGTCGACTTCGTCTTTGCTTAAGTTGTAACCCAACGTTTCATACCGCTTCAGCAGCGCGTGCCGGCCCGAATGCTTCCCGAGGACGATGTTGTTGGTCGGAATACCGACCGATTGTGGCGTCATGATCTCGTAGGTCAGCGCCTGCTTGAGGACGCCATCCTGGTGGATGCCGGCCTCGTGCGCAAAGGCGTTCTTGCCGACGATGGCTTTGTTGGCTTGCACCATCATGCCGGTCGTATTGGAAAGCAGATGGCTGGTCTTGTAGATCTCCTCGCTGACAACCGTCGACATGAATCCCAGCTTCTCCCGCCGGACTTTCAAAGCCATCACGATCTCTTCCAACGAGGCATTGCCCGCTCGTTCGCCAATACCGTTGATAGTGCACTCCACCTGGCGCACGCCATTCAAGATCGACGCCAGCGAATTCGCCACGGCAAAACCCAAATCGTTGTGGCAATGGCAGCTGAGCCGAGCCCGGCCGATGTTTGGCACGCGTTCGCGCAACACTTTGAAAATGTTTCCGTACTCGTCGGGAATACAATAGCCAACCGTGTCGGGAATGTTGATCGTGGAAGCGCCTTCGGCAATGGCCGCTTCGACCACCTGGCACAAGTAGTCCAAATCGCTCCGCCCTGCGTCTTCAGCAGAAAACTCGACATCATCGCACAACGAGCGGGCCAGAGCGACGGCTTTGGCAGCCTGCTCCAGCACCTGCTCGCGGCTTCGCCTCAACTTGTATTGAAGGTGAATATCGGAAGTCGCAATAAAGGTGTGAATGCGTGGTTTGGCGGCGATTTCGAGAGCTTCCCAGGCGCGGCGAATATCCAATTCCGTAGCCCGCGCCAGTCCGGCGATGCTCACCGATCTTACCTCCTTGGCGATCTGGCGCACCGACTCGAAATCGCCGTCGGAAGCGATCGGGAAGCCTGCTTCGATAACGTCCACCTGCAACGCTTCCAGCTGCCGTGCCATCTTGAGCTTTTCCTCTAAGTTCATGCTCGCGCCTGGCGACTGCTCTCCATCCCGCAACGTGGTGTCGAAGATGTAGATTTTCTCTTCCACTGTTTTTCCCTCCTAACGCCAATACTGAAGCTTGGAACGCCTCGCCGACAGCCTGGATCCGGCACTCTGCCGGCTGTGTGTCAAGAGGGTTCCGATACACTGGCAGGCTGTGCCACAACCGGTTGCCGATGCCTTTTGAGCTCGGCAGCGAGAATAGACAGGAAGTAAGATACATCGGTCACAATTCCGATGGCTTGCTTGCTGCCCCGGTTACTCAGCTTCATCGGCGTCGCTTCGTTGATGTCGACGCACACCGTTTTGACACTGCCCTTCAGAAGATTGCCAACCGCGATGCTGTGCAGCGTCGAGGCCAGCATCAGGACGACGGCCACGTCCTCCAAGGCTGCCATATATTTCTTTTGTGCTTGAACGCAGTCGGTAATCACATCCACCAAGGGCCCGTCGTCGCGAATCGATCCGGCCAGAACATAGTGCACTCCCTGCCGCACGCATTCGTACATCAGCCCCGACTGGAGAACACCCATCTGAATGGCTTTCGGAATGCCGCCCGCCTTGTTGATTTCGTTGATGGCCCACAAGTGGTTGCGGTGCCCACCTTCCTCGGGTTTCCCCGTGCTCTGATTCACGCCGAGCGAGGTATTGAGCAACGCTTTCTCGATGTCGTGCACAGCAAAAGCATTGCCTGTGAGAACGATGTCGATGAATCCCATCTGCAGGATCTCTCTCAGATACCGGTCGGCGCCAGAATGGATGAGGGCAGGGCCCGGAACCAGGGCCACTTTTCGTCCCGTCTCCTTGACGTGTGCGATTTCCTTGGCAATCTCGGCGATCAGCAAGCCCTTGTTGATTTCTGCCGTCAGGTCGTTCGACATGAAATCGAACACGGAGTATTCACGGCTCCGTTCTTGCGGCTTGACGCGAATACCCGTCCTGCCCACAGCAACCCGGTCGCCCGTCCTGACCTCACTGATCTTCTTGGTCGAAGCACAGCCATCGTCCCAGACGATGACGGAATCCATCCGCTGGTTAGTCACAGGGAACCACTCCCCGTTGACTTTGACGAAGGTGTCGAAATTCGTCGTGGAATAGAAGTCGTCCGGCAGGATTCTGTCTTGATGAACTGCAACAAACTGGCAGTCGTCCCAGTCCACGACGGCTCCGAAGTCCTCAAGCGCCGCCAGGATTCTTTCGAGCTGATCCTGGTCGAAGGCCTTCACCATGAGACGAACTTTGGAGGTCTCCTGATTGTTTCTGCCAATTCGGAAATCCAGGACTTCGAACTGGCCTCCATGTTCGACAATCTTGTCAAAGGCATACTTGAGAATGCCGGAGTCAATCAAGTGCCCTTCAATCTCGACGGGTTCTTGCAAGTTAGCCATACGGTTCCATTCACCCGGCAAGGCTAGAACAGCCAGCCTCGGATCGGTGCCGCGCGTAGCGCCGGCTACTCGGCGGCGATTTCGGCCTCCTTTTCCTGTATCTTGAAACCATGCTCCTTCTTTAGTTTGTAGGTAATGCTGTCGACGAGCGCCAGCCAGCTGGCTTCGATGAGGTTTTCGGAAACGCCCACGGTACCCCAGCTTTCCTGGCCATCGCTGGTCTCGATCAAGACGCGAACTTTGGCGTCTGTAGCCCCCTTGGCGTCGATAACGCGCACCTTGTAGTCCGTCAGGCGCACGTCTTTGATGCAGGGAAAGAAAGTGGAGAGCGACTTGCGAAGAGCCCGGTCCAACGCGCTGACGGGACCGACACCTTCCGCCGCTGTGTGTTCTTCCTTGCCATCGACGCGGAGCTTGATGACCGCTTCCGAAGCCGATGCGTTGTTGCCTCTTCGCTCTGTAATGACCCAAAATCCGTCGAGCTCGAAAAACTCGCTGTGCTCCTTCATAAGCTTGCTGAAGAGAATTTGGAACGATGCCTCGGCCCCTTCAAACTGATAACCGTAATGCTCCATCTCCTTCAGCCTGTCGACGACCGCTTGTGTGCTTGGCGAAGCTTTGTCGATCTGCAGCCCCATGCGCTCCGCTTTGTAAAGCACGTTGCTCTTGCCCGACAGCTCGGAAATCAGCACGCGGCGTTCGTTGCCGACACTTCCGGGTTGCAGGTGCTCATAAGCCGCAGGTTCTTTCATGACGGCGCTGACGTGAATGCCTCCCTTGTGAACGAAGGCACTCTTGCCAACAAACGGGAAGTCCTGCCGGTGATGCATGTTTGCGATCTCGCTGACGTAGCGCGACACCTCGGTCAAGGTTCGCAATTTCTCCGGACCGATGGTGCGAAAGCCGAGCTTCAGCTCAATGTTGGGGATAGCGGAACAAAGATTGGCATTGCCACAGCGTTCGCCATACCCATTGAACGTCCCCTGTACGTGAACTGCGCCGTGGCGGACAGCCACGAGCGCGTTTGCCACGGCCAGGTCGGAATCGTTGTGCGTGTGAATGCCAAGCGGCACCGTGACGGCCGCAACGGCTGCCAGCATCCGATCGCGGATGTCTTCGGTCAGTGTGCCACCATTGGTGTCGCATAAGACTACGGTGTCGGCACCAGCCGCCACCGCGGCTTTCAGAGTCGACAACGCATAGCGGCAGTCTGCCTGGAAGCCGTCGAAGAAGTGCTCGGCGTCGTAGATGACCTCTTTGCCCTGGGATTTGAGGAACGCAACTGAGTCGCGAATCAGCTCGATATTCCGCTCGAGCGAAATTCCGAGCGCCACCTTGACATGCAGGTCCCAACTCTTGCCAAACAGCGTGACGACCGGGCAGCCTGACTCGATGAGCGCCTGAATGTTGCTGTCGTTTTCGACCTGGCTATCCCTGGGATGAGCCGTGCTTCCAAAAGCTGCGATACGAGCATGCTTCAAGCCCAGCTCCTGCACGCGCTTAAAGAACGCCATGTCTTTGAAGTTGGAGCCCGGCCAGCCGCCCTCGATATAGTCGATGCCGAGCTCATCGAGCTTGCGGGCAATATGCAACTTGTCGTCGACGGAAAACGAGATGTCTTCGCCTTGGGAACCATCCCGCAGCGTCGTGTCGTAGATCTGAATCTTCTTCATTTGAGACTCAAAGAATCCGAACCGCAGGGACACTGAGATGCACAGGAATGAATTGCCACACCTCGTTTGATTGGCTTTTCCGATCGCTCGATCGAACCGCGGCAGCCTGTGCCTCTCTGCGTCTCTGCGGCTTGCCTTCCTAGCCGGCGGCGCCTTTCTTGCGCATCCAGCTCATCATGTCCCGGAGTCCTTTGCCGACCGTCTCAATCGTCTGGGCCGCTTCCTGGCGCCGGAAGGCGTTGATGGAAGCTCGTCCGGCTTGGTTCTCGAGAATGAACTCTTTGGCAAAACTACCGTTACAGACCTCCTCCAGGATCTTCTTCATCTCGGCTCTGACAGACTCGTTAACAATTCTTGGACCCCGTGTGTAGTCTCCATACTCCGCCGTATCGCTGATCGAGTAGCGCATGTAGGCCAAGCCGCCCTGGTACATCAAGTCGACGATCAGCTTCAGCTCATGCAGGCATTCGAAGTAGGCGACCTCGGGCTGGTACCCAGCGTTCACCAACGTTTCAAACCCGGCTTTGACCAAGGCCGAGGTCCCGCCGCACAGCACGGCCTGCTCACCGAACAGATCGGTTTCGGTTTCTTCCTTGAAGGTTGTCTCGATCACGCCGGCTCGGGCAGCCCCAATGCCTTTGGCGTATGCCAAGGCGAGGTCGCGAGCATGACCGGTGTAATCCTGCTGGATCGCCAGCAGTGCAGGCACGCCCGTTCCTTCGACAAACACATCTCGGACCATGTGGCCAGGTCCTTTGGGAGCGATCATGGACACATCGACGTTGGCCGGTGGTACAACCTGGTTAAAGTGGATGTTGAATCCGTGACCAAACATCAGCGTCTTGCCCTCGGTCAGGTTTGTGCGTATGGAGCCCTCGAACACCGAACGCTGCGTCTGGTCGGGGACCAGGATCATGATCACCTGCGCCTGGGCTGACGCTTCTTCAACCGTAGCCACTTGCAGCCCTGCTTTGGCAGCTTTTTCCCATGACTTGCTGCCCCTGTAGAGACCGACCACAACGTCCAATCCGCTGTCCTTCAAGTTTAGCGCATGGGCATGCCCCTGGCTGCCGTAGCCGATGATGGCGATCTTCTTGCCCTTGAGATGAATCAGATCGGCATCTTCCTCGTGATAGACCTTTGCCATTCCACGTTCCTCGTTTCAAAAGTTTTGACGCGCTCCGTGAGCGTGCTCATCATATCTCGATTGCCTTCCAATTGGAAACTGCCCGGCCCGGCCACTAGTCGCCGGGTTCGGTGAAGGAAGACGGTGAACACCTGAGTTGGAGTACACCCATCGCGAGTGCAAGCATAGCGTTGGTGGGCACTGTCCAGTTGGCCAAACCATGTAGCAGGCGTCACCGCCCGCCAAAGAGAGGGCTGCCCATTCCCCTCCGCCAGATCACAGAGAGGCAATCGCAACACCAAGTTTGAGGTGCCGCGGGCCAGTTGAGAGTCTCTGTATTTTCAGAAGCTTACGCTCGGCAGTCTAGTATTGCGGAAACAGTTCTCCTCAAACTGTTCAACTCGGTCGGGTCGGCATTTAACGAAACGTTCTGCGTGCTGGCGGGACCACAGCAGTCCTGCGGCTCGCTACTGCCTGCGCATTGGGAGGGAAGTGCGCCGCTGTCGCGGCAGACTGCCGAGCGCTGGCCAGAGATCTCTGGCTTCGGGCGAAGATGGAATTCCAGCGCCGGCAAGGGAGGTTGGCACGACTTCGAACAGCCGCAGGTATCGATATAAGGATTCTCAATAGGCCAGCCCCGATTGAATTCTGCGATTTCTTTCGGGATGTGAGCCCTCAGCGAGCATCTATTCTATTGACCTCTCTTTCCGCCACCCCCTATAGTTTCTTGACATCGATACTTTCGGTTGGATCCTTGATGTGTTGGTGAGTCCTTGCTAGTCTTTCGAGGAAAACCCAGCTTTTCATTCTCCCCGAATCCCACGCTGGCCTACCTCTACCGCCGCTTCCTTGCCAACCGGCTTGTCGATGGACTGGCGCCGGGCCGATTTCTGGAGGTTGGCGTCGGCCGTGGCCGCTTTTTTGAGGACCTGGTAGCGCACGGCTTCCACGGTCTCTGCCTCGACCTCAATCCGGTGCTGATTCGCGAGCTTGAGGCGGACCCCGGACTAAAGGCTTGGCCCGTTCAGTTCAAGGCTCAGGATTTCTTTGAGCTGGACGAGCAGTTTGAACTGATCGTCGCATTTGAAGTGCTGGAACACTATGAGCAGGACTCCGAGTGCCTTCAGAAGTGGAAGAAGCTGCTCGCGTCCCACGGAGAGCTAATCCTCTCTGTTCCAGCGCACATGAGCCAGTGGACACAAAACGATTCCAACGCAGGCCATGCCCGTCGCTATGAGAAAGAGGAGCTTGCCTATAAGCTGCGGGCCTCAGGCTTTCGAATCGACGCACTCCTCTGCTATGGATTTCCACTGCTGAACTTCACTTACCCGCTCTCCTCTGGCGCGCGCCGAGAGCCTACTCGCTCCATCCTGACAGGGGCAGAGGATCCGCGCATGGCAGACTGGCAGAAAACAGCGCAGAGTGGAGATCGGAGCTATGCAGGGCTTTCGAGTTGGTTGTTTTGTGAGCTGGTTTGGTTCCCCTGGTTACATGCGCAACGACCTTTCTTGAGTGGCGATCTGGGCACCGGCTACATCGTCAGGTGTACGGCGACCCAAGCATAGGTCGTTCTGCGACACGGCGCTTGGACTTTCTTTCTGATGTATAGATGCGCTTGGTTTTTCCGTTGGAGGTAATTGCATGGCTCTGGTTCTCGGGATGGTGCTTTACTGCGCGCTGATTGGCCTGGGTTTCTCGCAGTCCGCGGCCAAAACGTCGAGTTCATCTGCCACGGTTCCCACAGTTGACGAGGCGAGGGCATTCGTCGAGGAAGTAGAAGCCAGGTTGCTCGCTTTGTCCGTGGAGGCGTCACGTTCGAACTGGGTTCAGTCAACCTACATTACAGAAGACACGGAGATTCTTGCGGCCCAAGCCAACGAACGAGCGATTGCCGCGACCGTGGCTTTCGCCAAGCGTGCGAAACGGTTCGAGAAGCTGAAGCTCCCAGCCGATTTGCAGAGGAAACTGAGACTCTTGACACTCTCGTTAACCCTCGCCACCCCAGCGAACCCCAAGGAGAGCGAGGAAGTCACCCGTCTCGTTAGCTCGATGGAAGGGACCTATGGGAAAGGGAAGTACTGTCCTGAGGGAAAGGAGCAGTGCTTGACGCTCGAAGATCTCACCCTCCGTCTGGCGGCCAGCCGAGACCCCAAGTTGCTGTTAGAAGACTGGGCAGGCTGGCACCGCATTGCGCCCCCAATGCGCAAAGACTACCGGCGCTACGTCGAATTGGCCAACAAGGGCGCACGAGAGCTAGGCTTTGCCGATAACGGCGCGATGTGGCGTTCGAAGTACGACATGCGCCCAGACGCCTTCGCGAAAGAGCTGGAGCGGTTATGGAACCAGGTTCGACCCTTTTATCTGTCGCTGCACGCCTACGTTCGAAGCCGGCTGCGAGAGAAATATGGCGAGGTGGTTCCGGCTGCAGGGCCCATTCCCGCGCATTTGCTCGGCAACATGTGGGCTCAGTCCTGGGAAAACATCTATCCACTGGTAGCTCCGAAGGACGCCGATCCTGGGTTCGATCTCAGCGAGATCCTGAAGGCGAGAAAGACGGACGCCCTCCAGATGGTGCGGTATGGAGAACAGTTTTTCGTCTCTCTGGGATTTGATCCCTTGCCTGGCAATTTCTGGGAGCGGTCCCAGTTCTTGAAGCCCCGAGACCGGGAAGTGGTATGCCACGCCAGCGCGTGGGACATCGATAGCGTCGACGATCTCCGAATCAAGATGTGCATCGACATTACTGGTGAGGACTTCAACACGATCCACCACGAACTGGGGCACAACTTCTATCAGCGCGCCTACAATCGCCAGCCGATGTTGTTCCGCGACAGCGCCAACGATGGTTTTCATGAAGCCGTAGGCGATACCGTTGCTCTTTCCCTGACGCCTGAGTACTTGGTGAAGCTGGGATTGCTAAAGACCCCGCCGGACGCCTCCAAGGACATTGGGCTGCTTTTGAAGACTGCCTTGGAGAAGGTTGCGTTTCTGCCTTTCGGACTGCTGATCGACCAATGGCGCTGGAAGGTGTTTGCTGGAGAAATTCCACCGGAGAAATACAACGAAACCTGGTGGCAACTTCGGCTCAAGTACCAAGGCGTTGCGCCCTCGTTGCCGCGAAGCGAGACGGACTTTGACCCAGGCGCCAAGTACCACGTGCCTGCAAACGTTCCCTACACGCGTTATTTTTTGGCCCATATTTTGCAGTTTCAATTCCATCGTGCACTCTCCCAGTCAGCCAGTTGCCAGGGACCGCTTCACCGCTGCTCGATCTATGAGAACAAAGAAGCCGGGCGCCGTCTGAAGGCCATGCTCGCCTTGGGGTTGAACAAGCCCTGGCCCGAGGCGCTGGAAGAAATCGCGGGACAGCGGCAAATGGATGCTAGCGCGATTCTCGACTACTTCGCGCCATTGCAAAAGTGGCTCGATGAGCAGAACCAGGGCAAGCCGGTGGGCTGGTGAGCTGTGGGGCAGAAATCGCGGAGCTGCCGGGCTGGGGCCGCCTAAGAGCGGAGGGTAGCGGCCGCAACACCTGCTCCATTGAGAAGCAACGACTTCTTGGCCTGGGGAACAAACTGGACGCTCTGAATCGTCTGAAACGGTATCGAGTATTCGCCTGAAGAAAGGGTGACCACTAATCCCACGAGCGTCAACTTGAAATCTCTCAGCTCGATTCGATGTCCTCCCTCCAAAGTCAGGATAACCGAAAGCGGCCTTCCCTTTCGATCCACCAGCTTCTGGAGTCTGGGAAAGTCGTGTTCGAAGTAAGCCTTGGAGAAGTGCCTGGTGGAGGGCATCGGAGTAGGGCGACTACATTTCTCTCGCCGCAGCGGCTCCAACCGCTGGCAGTTCGCCGGCGCTGCGAGGGTCAGTGAAGCGAATCATCCACCGCTTTAGAAAACGAGCCGAAACGATAAATAACAGACCAACGGGAACGAGTAGTTGTACTTCGAGGTAGAGAGAGTTCAGCAAGAGAGAGGCTCCGTGAAGTCACTAGTGTCCAGCTGTTCGAGCCTACAGTGTCTGCAAGTTGTTCATGTCAGTTCAGTAACGGGAGTTTTTGGTAGTGACCGATTTCAATTTTCTTCACTCTTAGGAAGATCCACCCGGGAGTCAGTTTTGTCACAGTGAACGGCAACTTAGCGTTTCGAGAAATCCCTGGGAAGGCGGCGACACTCCCTCGCCTTCTATGTCATTCGGTCCCGA
>VFZK01000114.1 GCA_016871215.1 Acidimicrobiia bacterium
CTTTTTCCGTCGTTTTCACCGACTGGCTGTCGAGGATGCCGGCACTGGGTTGACGTGGCTTGCCCTCGGCCACCCGCAGGTCGCCGCGGAGTCTGTCATGGATCCGGTCCCAGGTGCCGTCCCGGCGCCAGGCTCGAAAATAGAGATAGACCAGCAACCAGGGAGGCAGGTCATGCGGCAATTGCCGCCACGAGCAGCCGGTCCGCAACAGGTAAACAATGGCATTAACAATCTCCCGCCGCGGATATTGGACGGGCCGCCCAACGCGCTTCGGCTTAGGAATCATCGATTCAATCAAGCCCCACTGAGCCTCGTTGAGGTCACTGGGGTAGCTCTTGCGCTGCGTTTCAATCGGAGTCGACAGGGGAGACCTCGCTGTTGGTCTGGGTTCCCATGTTCTTTTAATGCATCGAATCTCACTTGTCCAGCGGATTTCCAATCTATCATCGGATTTTTAAACACCCTCTGAAAAAGCAGCAGCAGAAAGTTGGCGAAGTTCCAACAGAACAGGCAGGCGATCAGTCCGAGAAACAGAATCTCGAGTTTCTCGAGTTTGCGGCTGCGCCGGATGAGAGTCAGCAGGGAAAACTGCAGAGCAGCGCCGATGGCGAATCCGAAGAGCCTGAGCGCGGTGAATTCCATGACGGCGCAAGAGGCAGAAACAGAGAGCGAAGAGAAGATGAGTTAGTTTCGTTCAGTCTGACAACGGCCCCTTAGCGGTTCGCATTCACGGTTGTCCCACCGCCATCCGGTCAATGATGAATGCACCGGGCCAGAGAACGAGCATGTGCTGCCATCGTCCGCGGATCTCAATTCAGCGCGAAACCTCCCGCAATTTCGAACGCGTGGCCGAGGCGAAGTAATGTGCATTCGTCGAAGTGCTTGCCGAGAAGTTGCAGACCAATGGGAAGCCCGCTGGACGTGCGGCCGCAGGGAAGGGAAATGCCGGGAATTCCAGCCAGATTGGCGGTAATCGTGAAAATGTCCGACAGATACATGGCGAGCGGGTCACTGCTTTTTTCACCCAGCCGGAAAGGAGGTGTCGGCGACGTCGGCGAGGCGATTACATCGGCCTTTGCAAGCGCTTTCTCGAAATCCTGCTTAATGAGCGTCCGAACCTTTTGCGCCTTGAGATAGTAGGCATCGTAGTAGCCCGAACTGAGTACGAATGTCCCGAGAATAATGCGCCGCTTCACCTCGTTCCCAAAGCCGGCGTCGCGGGTTTCTCGATACATGCCAGTCAGCGTCCCCTCGCCATGGACTCTGAGGCCGTAGCGCACTCCATCAAACCGCGAGAGATTGGAACTCGCTTCAGCCATGGCGACGACGTAGTAGCAAGCAATGGCGTATTCGGTGTGCGGCAGATCCACCTCTACCAGCTCGCATCCCAGCTGCTCGAGCAACTTCAGCCCGGCCTGAATCCTGGCGGTCACTTCGGGAGCGATGCCCGCTTTGAAATACTGCCGGGGCAGTCCGACTTTGAGACCCTTCACGGGGTTCTCGATCGCGGCGACATAATCGGGCACCGCCAGCGTAGCCGACGTCGCGTCGTGCGTGTCTCGTCCCGCAATGGCGCCCAGCAACCGAGCCGCATCTTTGACGGTTCGTGCGAGCGGTCCGATCTGGTCGAGCGACGACCCAAACGCCACCAAGCCGTAGCGAGACACACGGCCATACGTCGGCTTCACCCCGACGACACCGCAAAACGATGCTGGCTGGCGAATGGAGCCACCCGTGTCTGAACCCAGCGCCCCGACTGCCATCCCGGCGGCGACCGCAGCAGCCGATCCTCCGCTCGATCCGCCGGGAACGTAATCGAGAGCGTGGGGGTTCCGAGTTGGGAAGAATGCGGAGTTCTCGGTGGACGATCCCATGGCGAATTCGTCCATGTTGGCCTTGCCGACAAACAGGCTGCCGGCAGCCCTCAATCGCGCAATGACGGTAGCGTCGTAGAGCGCCTGGTAATTCTCCAGGATCTTCGAACCGCAAGTACACCGCTGGCCGCGAATGGAAATGTTGTCTTTGATGACGAGGGGCACGCCTGCCAGTGGCGGCAGAGGCTGGCCGGCCTTTCTCAACCGGTCGATCTGGGCGGCTTGTTCCAGTGCAGCTGCTGCGTCCTGGTGGAGCAAGGCTCTGGTTTCCGGGTTCCTTTGCGCAATGCAATCGAGGTGCGCCTGGCAGATCTCCACTGCCGACGCCTCCCCGCGATCCAGCAACAGCCTGACTTGGTCAATCGTGAGTTCTCTAGGGTCCACAGTGCTCCTTGAGCTGCTTAATCTCGCGGGCGGCGCGCCCTAACGGCGGCTGGCAGGGGGAGGGGCAAAGCTCCTGCCTGGCTGCTCGAGCTTGCGTTCTTCTACTGTGCCCAAAGAAGGCCGCAGATACGGGCAGCGTAACCGAGCATTCAATCATTCCTGTTCTCTTCGTCGGAAGGTTCTCGCAAGCCATCGAGATCGCAAACCCGACTCTGCAGCCCGGAATCGCTACCGATCCGAGATGACTTTCGGAACCTTGAAGTGGCCTGCGCCGGTTTCGGGTCCGTTCGCCAGAGACTGCTCCTGCGTGAACGTCATGATGGGTTCATCTGGCCTCAGAGCGGCGCTCTGGTCTGCGGCGAGCACCACGTGCGCCGTTGGTTCAACGTTCGACGTGTCCAGTCGGTTGAGCTGCTCAACGAATTCGAGGATCGAGTTCAGTTGTCCAATGAACAGTTGCTTCTCGTCTTCGGTGATCGCGAGCTGGGCCAGCTTGCCCACGTACTCGACTTCCTTAGGGCCGATGATCATGGAGTCTCCTTGGCGGAGCTTCAATGGTTACGCTGATGGAGGCCAACTCTAACTGCGCCACTCAGCGTCGTTCGCCGCCAAACGCAGCAGCTGTCTTCGCCAAGCCTGCGATCGAATCTAGCCGGGCTTGGTTTCCCTGCCAAAATAGCTAGACGCCGCCGCGGCCAGGCGACGCTGCAGCTCCGGATCGTCGATCGAATCCAACAACAAACTGGCAGGCTCTTCCTCCGGCCCAGCGAGTGGCGGCTCCGGTGCTGAGGCACCAGCGGTCGTCATCCAAGGATCCACGCGGAATTCCAGACGAGCGATCTTCGAGGTTCCGAACAGCCTCTCGAGCTTCCTCAAGATCTCGAATCGCAAGGAAAACAGTTCTTTCTTCCAGGCTTCCGATGAGACGGTCAGAACCAGAATCGAGTTGCGCATCCACTGCGGCCGGGCGTTCCGAGCCACAGCCTCTCCGACCGCCTGCTCCCAGAGCGCCATGACGAACTCACCGGTGAGTTCGTCGCTGAAGTGCAACTGGCGCAGGAAACCTGGCAGCAACGAGGAGAGGTCGTTCACGAGGGCTTGTCAGTGCTTGATCTTGGGCCAGTAGGTGGCGAACTCGAACTCAGGACTGTTGGACTTCGTGTGGCAGGCAACGCAGGCAGTTGCCGTTAGCCGCGCCATCTTAGCCTGCGCAGGCCGCTCTGCATGCTGAACCCCAGAACCATGACAGGCTTCGCACTGAACATTAGCCAGTTCAGGGGTCTGGCTCAAATTCACGAACCCGCCAGGCCTGCCGTTCCCGGTCACATGGCAGCCGACACACGCCGCGTCGAATTCCTTACGCTCTTTCTTCAGGATGTCGATGGCATGGGAGTGACGGCTGTTTTGCCAAGCCTCGAACGCAGCGGCGTGGCATGGGGCACAGCGAGCTGAAGTCGCGAAGGATAGGGTTCCAGAAAGGCTGGTTGTGTTGGTACTCTGCTTCACCAGAGCCAATTGCCCCTGGGAGATGTCTGCCTTGGCCTGGGCGATCAGCGCGGCCATCTCCGGCTCATCCTTGACATTACGCGTCAAGACATGGTTCAAGGGCTGGACGTCGACCTTCTGCCCACGCGCAACGGAAAATCGCAGTTCGCCCAGCGCCTTTCCTTCGTCTTCTGCATACAGAATCGTCGACTGGTTGATCTTGGCAGGAAAGCCGCTCATTTGGTGTTTGGAGCCAGAGACGATCATGTCGATGTTGCTGTTGTCAACGGCCAGCTGGACTGCCTGGCTTGCTGGCAGGCAGGCCAGCACAATCAGGAAATCGCACTCCTTCCGCAACTCAGGCAGCCACTTGCGAGCGCTCGCAGATGGATCAGCCCACGTGTAGCCTGCCGCCTCAGTCTTCAGGAAGCTTTCCCGGCCTGAAAGTCCCAGAAACCCGATCCGGTACTTCTGGCTGCTGCCCTTCAGAGGAATCTGCTTTACGGTGTAAGGCTTCAGCAGCGGAGCCTGTGTCTTAGTCGAAATCAAGTTGGCGGAAATAAACCGGTCGCCGTCCTGCAGATCGACGCCCAAGATTTGAAGTTCGCCGATGTCGTCTTCAGCGACGTTCAGCACCTCGATGCCCAGCCGCTGCATTCCCTTCCACAGCCACCGATTCTTGACGCCGCGATCCTCACCCAAGCCCTGCATGTAATTCCCAATCTCGACGTGAAACCGAAGCTTGTCCGGGAACTTCGCTCGGACCTCCTCCAAAGCCTGTGCGCGGCGGGCAAGACCGCCCGCTGGGTTGCGCGGTCAGCCACAAGGTTCAAGGTTTCCTCGAACGTTGCCCGTAAAGAAAACGCTGAAATCGAAGTTCGGGTCGTCTGGGTTTCCAAGCGCAGGAGCTTGCTCGGCGGGAGCGGCGATAAGAAACAACCCGCCAGCCAGAACCAGGGCAGTCGCCAGCACGGCAGTCAGATTTCGCGGATACGGCATGTTCTCCCTCGAATAGGTCGTTGAGCCTTCAAAGCTTTATTAGCATAGCGGTCTGAAGAATGCAAACGTGCTGCCGGTCGGCATCCGCTCCCCTCCTGACAAGAGCCAGCAGGCTTGCGCTGGAGGAAGAGCTGCTGAGCGCTGCGGGCGAAGCTCGCAACTCCGGTTTCGAGGTGGTTGATGTATTCACTCCGTTCCCAGTCCATGGGATGGACGAGGCCGTGGGGCTGGCACGATCGCGCCTGACCTGGATCGCTTTTGCTGCGGGTCTGCTGGGACTGGGCTTTGGATTGGCGCTACAGATTTGGACCTCGGCGTACGACTGGCCTTTGAACGTGGGAGGGAAGCCCTTCGATTCTTTTCCACTGTTCATCCCTGTTGCGTTTGAACTCACGGCCCTCTTCTCCGGTCTGATCGCCATCAGCGTGCTGTTGGCTCGAAACCGCATGTGGTTGTTCAGCAAGAAACAAGTGTTCGAGGGAGTGACGGACGACCGCTTCGTGCTGGTGTTACATCAGTCGGACGCGTCTTTCGACATGAAGCAAGCGCTCGCGCTCTTGAGCCGCCATAACACGCTGAAAGTGGTGGAGGGGGATCAGTATGTGTAGAACGCCAGTCTTCGCGGATCCCGAAGAGGCTGGGCCTCGACCTGGGGTCGTCAAGCAACGGGCGAGAAGAATCGTCGCTTCCGTATTTCGACATGATTAACAGGATTGCCGATGAAGAGAACGCTCTGATGGCTGGCCATCGTCCTGGTACCCGTTGCGGTGAATGGTTGCATTTACGTCTTGCGCCGTGATCTTTCAGTGCGCAATCGGGAATGGCCAACCCAGATGGGTATTTCGCCTGCCTACCAGTCGCAGTCGCTAACTAAGAAAATGACCAGGTAACTCCTTTGATTCCATGAAGCCAACTCGTAGGGTGCGTTCGCTTCTTGAACGCACCACAACCTGCTCCGATTCCTATCGTAGGGTGCGTCGGAAAGCGCGACGCACCCTACAGTTTCTTTCTCACCTCACACCGCGCATGCCTGCAGTGTTGGGCACTCCTCTGTCTCTTCGCCAACTACTGGGTTTTTGTCCGCCAACACGACGCCCGCCGGGCGGAAGCGTTCAGCCAGTAGCCGAAGCCCGCCGTGTCGCGTGAAGCCATTCCACAAGTCCTGCCTAGTTGCCGTCCCGAATAGGATGCGCTAGAGTGCTGCGCTGATCGCATTTCCATCAACTCATTTGCGGAGTTACCACTATGTCTCAGCCGACCCCTGTACGGTTCTTTCACACCGTAAACGCCTACCAGCAGTCGGCAGCAATCAAGGCGTCCGTTGAATTGGGTGTGTTCACAGCGATTGGCGCAGGTTGCGATACCGCTGAAGCGCTTGCTGCCCGCTGCCACGTTTCTGCGAAGGGGATCAGGATCTTGTGCGACTATTTGACGATCCAGCAGTTTCTGACGAAAGAGGATGGCCGTTACGGGCTCACTGGAGAGGCGGCGATGTTCCTCGACAAGAGTTCTCCGTGCTACTTGGGAGCTACGGTAGGGTTTTTGCTCCTGCCGCAGATGACGCAAGCGTTCGACAATCTCACGGAGGTCGTTCGCAAGGGTGGAACCCTGTTTCCGGGCGGCACAATGGCACACGAGCATCCGATTTGGAAGGACTTCGCGCGCAGCATGGTTCCCCTCATGGTTCCCGCCGCCGAGGCCATTTCTGGGATCCTCAAGGCACGTGAAGGCTTGCCCATGAAAGTCCTGGATCTGGCGGCCGGCCACGGGATCTTCGGGATTACGTTGGCCCGGCACAATCCGAAAGCGGAGATCCATGCTGTGGACTGGGCGCCCGTGCTCGAGATTGCTCGCGAACACGCCACGGCGGCGGGAGTGGCCGATCGCTGGCATGCCATCGAGGGCAGCGCATTCGAGGTGGAGTTTGGAACTGGCTATGACGTTGCACTCATCACCAACTTCCACCATCACTTCTCGCCGGCCACGATCGAGACCTTGATGCGCAAGGTGCACGGAGCCTTACAACCAGAAGGCACGGCTGTGACGCTTGAGTTCGTGCCAAACGACGACCGTGTGACTCCACCGGATTCGGCTACGTTTTCACTCATGATGCTTGGCACCACCGAGGAGGGCGATGCCTACACGTTCGCTGAGTACCAGACCATGTTTCAAAACTCAGGGTTTGCCCGCAATAGCATCCACCGGATCGAGAACTCTGCCGAATCGGTGATCTTGTCGCAACGGTAAGGTCGGCACGAAGCACCTCGATCGTCTCCAGGAAGCGGATGCCCGCAAAGCGGCAGCCAGGAAGCCACCGCACTGGAAAAGAGTTGGGAGCGCCATCTGCAATAAGGCGCATTCGTGCTGATCAGACCGGCCAGGTCTGACGGCAGAAGGGAGCGGAAATGCCGGACCCATTGAAGCTGGGAGACACAATCGACGACTACTGCAGCCGCTGCAAACTGCTCATGAATCATTACGTCGTGAGCCTGGTTGAGGCTGAAGTTCGAAAGGTGCGCTGCCAGACCTGCGGCAACGAGCACAACTACCGGCAAGGCAAGGGAGGGAAAAAGAAAGACACGGTGAAGTCGCTCTTTGACCAAGTGGTTGCCGGACTCCCGGCGCCATCGACGCCACCACGAACGAAAAAGTAGGCCCTCACGATGCATCAGCAGGTAGGAGCCCGATCCAGTGCGGCTTCTACGGGAATCAAGAGTGCCTCTGGATTCTCAGCCGGCACTTTTGCGGGGACGTGGCTCTGGTGGGGCATGACCGCACTTGCGCGATGCCAGGATACGGTGGCGCAATGACGAATGGGAGCGCTCAATCGAGACCGACGCGCCCAAGCATCTCCTTGAACCTTCGGTCGAGCCGCAGCGCATCGAAGTTCTGGTCGATCTTCAGGACGACCAGTTTTTCGCTACGTTCTTCGAAGGCATTTTGGAGCCAATGGAGAGCCTGATCTTTGTTGCCGAGGCGGGAATGCAGCGACGCTCGCGTGAACGATGAGGTTGTTTGCTGCGCCTGCTTAGCCTAGCCGGCAGGTCCGTTGACCCCAGCAAGCAGTCCCTTGATATAGCCGACTGCCCACGCATAAGAAATGGAAGTTTCGGGCGTGTCCCCAATGATCCCAGGCACGTGATCGGGTTCTAACGTCCACTCGTAGCCGACCTCCTTCAGCGTCCGGACGACCTTCCACATGTCGAGGTCGCTTTGATCTAAGAACACTTCATCGTATTTGGGAACGGTTCCGTGGACCGCGCGGAAATCGATGTCAAAAATCTTCTTCATTCCGCCAAAGTGGCGAATCAGGTCGAGCACATCGGCGCCAGATTCCTGCATGGTCCCCAGACAGAGCAACAGGCCGTTGTATGGGCTGGGAACAATCTCGATCAACCGGTTCAGGCCCGCTTTGCTGTTGAGTACCTGAGACACTCCCCAGTGCCGGGCAATCGGTGGATCGTCGGGATGGCACGCCAGGTGGACTTGCGCTTCGTGAGCTACCGGCACACAACGCTT
Organism: Acidimicrobiia bacterium; assembly: GCA_016871215.1. Lineage (GTDB taxonomy): Bacteria > Acidobacteriota > Terriglobia > Versatilivoradales > Versatilivoraceae > VFZK01. Next base: position 8,262 of record VFZK01000114.1, read on the forward strand.
CTGGAAACGGGTGATGCGTTCCCACATCTGATCGGCTGAAACCAATCCAGCCGGCTGCTCGGTTGCCTGCCTCGCTCGCTCTTCGTCGAAGCTATGGAGGACCGCGCCACCCCGGCCGTTCGGGTTCAACCAGTATCCCGGGATCGGCTTCCCGGTGGTGCTTCGAATGGCTCGGGACGCCAGAAGGCTAAAGGCCAACACGGGTACGGAGGCTTTGCCTAAGCACTCGATCGTCCGGCAAACGTTGTCCAGCGCCTTTTCCCAACCAGGCTTATCGAGAAGGAGATTTGCCAAGTCGAGTTGGCTCAAGTAAAGCGTTGAGAGGCGAAGCCCGAGTTCCTCCACCTTTCGCTTGACCGCCAACAGGTTGTCTAACTCGAGGTAACCGCTTCGTTCATAGCCTGGCACCAGGGGCGCCGACAGGCGAATGTCGTCAGCCCCAATTTGTTTGATGTATCTCAGATGATCTTCCGAAAGCTTCCTCGCGAACGCGGTCACCCGCATTCCTGTCTTGTGGGAATCCGGTCCAGGGTTGGTGGTTCTACCACCTGTTTCCCTCGGCAAAACGGCAATACCGCTGAAGACGGGTCCTGCTGAAACGAGCTTTGCAAACTCCCTGCGCGTGAGTCTTGTTGGACGCGTCATGCCTAGCTCCTTTCACCCCTCCCTTGAGTTGCCAGCCGCTCAATCCTTCGTGGTTTTGCGGTGAGATTCCATGTCGAGCCGGACTCCCGCGCCTTTGACCCAAGGCGCCTGGAGGCGCACGGTGCCCGCTTTCGCAAAAACGAAACGCCTAGCGTACTCGATACAGCACATCCACGACATTGCGGATGTACTGCTCGTCAGTCAGGCTTTCCGTGGCTTCCTCGCGATCTAGACCACATTGCCGGGATGATTCACATTAAGGACATTCTGCGTAGTCTTGTAGCACAGGACGAGGCCCTTTCTGCCCAACCTCGAGAGCTGCCGTTGGTTCCCGCAACAATGACATTGGATAGGCTCCTCGATGTCATGCAACAGGCCCGGACTCAGATGGTGGTCGTCATGGACGAGCATGGCGGAACTGCCGGATTGCTGACGATCGAAGACTTGTTCGAAGAAGTGATCGGAGAGGTTGACGAGAAGCCCGTGCGCCATTCGGAGATGGACCATGATGCAAGCGGAACGCTTCGGGTGGCTGGAACAGTTCGGATTGAAGAATTGGGCGAACGACTGAATCACGTCCTGGAACACGAGGAAGTAGACACGGTCAGCGGGCTCATCCTGACGATTCTGGGTCGTCCACCGGTTGTGGGAGATGTCGTCCTCTATGACGGCGTCCAGTTTCAAGTCACAGAGGTGGCAAGCCGCGGAGTCGAGCAGTGCCAGGTGGCGTTGACCGAGAAGAGGCGAACTCTTGCCCGACCAGAAAGGTAATGACAGAAGGCTCCAAGGCATTTCAAGCTCTCCCGATTGAACGGAGGAACTCGGGGATGTTTGCAGGGACCGCGATCCTGGGCGTCAATCCTCAAGGCGATACGGACGGAGGTTCTACCCTTGAGGACGAAGGCACAGCCTGAACGGATTCTCGGGTCGAATCACAGCTTCGTGCGCGCTTTGTCAGGTGTGCAGATTCTGGGATCGGGCCAGCACCAGCGCGTCGCCGGCCGGCGCCGCTTCACTTCCGCCAAAACGCAGGCGCCAGGATGACCAGGATCGTGTAGAACTCCAGCCGCCCGGCCAGCATGCAGCCGCTGAGCACCCACTTGGTGAAGGCGGGCAAGTGGCCATAGTGCTCGGCCGCGCCCACAGAACCCAGACCAGGGCCGACGTTGAACATCGTGGCGGCGACCGCAGAGATTGAGGTCAGCACGTCCACGCCATCTGCGGCGAGCAACAGGGCGGCTACGAAATTGACCAGAAACGCCAGATAGACCAGGTTAAGCAGACTTTGAATACTGTTCTCCGGCATCACCTGGTCGCCGAGGCGGACTGCAAACACGCCGCGCCGCTCCACCATTCGCTTGAACTCTCGGTTCACGACGCGAGCCAGCAACAGGATCCGGGCGGACTTCAAGCCACCCGCCGTCGATCCGGTGCAGCCTCCAAAGAACATGAGCGCCAGCAGGATCAGTTGAGGCAGCGGCAGCCACTTTTCGAAATCGTCGGTGACAAAACCGGTCGTTGTCATGATCGAGACAACCTGGAACACGCTGTTTCGCAGCGCAGTGCCGGACGGGACGCGGTCCCGCAGGCTCAGGTTGAGGAAGATGATGACACTCGCTCCCAGTGCTACAAGCAGGTAAAGCCAGAGTTCCCGGTCGCTGAAAAAGACGCGGGGCCGCCGTTCGATCCAGAGCCGGTAGTGTTGGGTGAAGCTCATGCCCGACAGCAGCATGAACACGATCACGATCGCCTCAATCGCCGGGCTGTCGAAGGCGGCGATGCTGGCTGTGCGCGTCGAGAATCCTCCCGTGCCTAGAGTCGAGAACGTGTGGCACACGGCGTCGAAAGTTCCCATGCCTGCCAGGCGCAGAGCCAGAACCTCAGCCAACGTTAGAGCGAAGTAGATCTTCCAAAGCGCCAGGGCAGTTTCAGTGATTCGGGGTTTCAGCTTCTCGGATCGAGCCCCCGAGAACTCGGCACGGTACAGCCGCATGCCCCCGGTCACAAGCAGCGGAAGGATTGCGATCGCCAGCAACACAATCCCCATGCCGCCCAGCCAGTGGGAAAAGCACCGCCAGAACTGCAGGTCGTGAGGCAAAACTTCGACCTGTGGCAGGACGGTTGCACCCGTGGTTGTGAAGCCGGAGACTGATTCGAAGAAGGCATCTGTGAACGAGGGAAAGTGGGCGGAAAAATAGAACGGCAGCGCGCCACAAGCACTGGTTGCCACCCAGACAATGACGACAAACAACAGGCCTTCACGTTGGTTCAAGTCTGTGGCGGGGCGGCGGGTGGCTAATAGGCAGGCGCCGCCCAACGCACCGGTGAGGAGAAAGGAGAACCCAAGGGGCCGGAGGTCTGTCTGGTACCAGAGTGAAAAGGCCAGTGGAACCAGCATGCAAGCGGACAGGACGATCAGGAACTGCCCCAGGATGTAGGCCAGCGCGCCGACACGGATCAACGGAGGTCCCTCCGCGATTGATTCAGGAAGCCCGATTCCAGCAAGGGAACGGTGCTTTCGAGGGAGAAAATCAGCACCCGATCCCCTTCCTGGATGGCGGCCTCGCCCCTGGGGACCAGCACATCACCGTTCGAACGGGCAATGGCGCCAACGATGGCGCCCCGTGGAAAACGCAAATCCTTGAGCCGTTTCCCAATGTACTTGGAGCCGGCGGCGGCGATCATTTCGATCGCCTCGGCTTCCTCCTCGCGGAAGGTGGTGACAGAGATCACCCGACCTTTGCGGACAAATTGCAGGACGCGGTCGACGGCGGACAGCCTGGGGCTAACGGTCGTGCTAATACCGAGCCGCTGCGCCATCGGCAGGTAGTTGAGGCGGTTGATCAGCGCGATAACTTTCTTGGCACCCAGGCGTCGGGCCAGCAGCGACGCAATGATGTTGTCTTCGTCATGTCCCGTCATCGCTAGAAAAGCCTCGACGCCGGAGATGTTCTCTTCGGCCAGCACATCTTCGTCTGTTCCGTCCGCGTGAATGACCACCGCCTTTTTCAAGATCTGAGAGAGCTTCTCGCAACGCGCCAGGTCTCGCTCGAAGATCTTCACACTTACCCCCAGGGGCTCCAATGCCTCGGCCACACGGATGCCTGCCTGCTTCCCGCCCAGAATGAAAACCCGCTCGAGCGATTCCTGGCTTTGCAATCCCATGAACCGGAAGTTGGCTTCCAGATTTGCGGCAGTGGTCACGATATATACCTGGTCGTCCGGCAGCAGCACTTCCGCGCCGTGCGGGATGATGACCTCATGGCCTCGAAAGATCATGGCGATCAAGGAATTCGACGGCGGTCCGGCGCGGTCGAGGTCCTCGACGGTCTTGCCGGCCCGGGGGCTCTTGTGATCGATGTTCATGCCGAACAGTTTCACCTTGCCCTCGGCGAAATCGAGAATCTCCGTCACTCCTGGCACGCGGACAACCCGCAGAATCCGGTCGGAGATGTCAGTTTCAGGGTGGATGATCAGGTCGATCTTCAGACCGGCTTCCTGGCAAATCCGGCGCCAATGCCCCACTTCGTGGGTTCGCAGGCGGGCGACCTTGACCCGGACGTTCGACTCGACGTGCGCGATGAGGCAGACCAGGATGTTGATCTGGTCGACACTGGTGAGCGCAATCAGCATCTCGGCATCCCGGATGCCCGCTTCCCGGAGCACGCTGATGCTGGCTGCGTTTCCGCGAACGATCTTGGCGTCGAGCATCTCCTCCAACTCCAGACAGCGCTGGGGGTCTTCTTCGACCAGCACGAGCTGGTTGCCTTCACGGATGAGCCGGGCCGCCACCAGCGCCGCCGATTGCCCGCCGCCTGCAATTAGAATTCGCATCGAACGACCACCTTGGAAGCCGCCCCCGCCGAGCCCGCCTGAAATTCCAGTCCCGGCAACCGGACTGCCGGAGTATTAACAGTCCCGCAACCCAGATCCATCCATCGAACTGCGCACGGCGGGCGCAGCGCTCTGGCGCAGCCTCACCCCCGCCGCATGGCCGCCGTTCCCGTGGCGAGCCTACACCGGTTCGAGGTAAAGATCTTTCCTGAGAGAATCGACCAGCCGCAGAACCTCAGCCTCATTATAACCGCAATGGATCAGCGCTTGGCGCACCATCTCAATGCCGCCTTCAAACTCGGGCTGTACAACTGCGTCGACCTTGCCCGCAAAGCTGCCACGGGAAAAAAGTCCCGAAAGGAATAGACTGCCGACGGGCAACACCGGGGGTTAAGGGAGTCGCTCTGCAGAGACTCTCGCCCGTGCTGAGCGCAGCTTCTGGATGGCCCGCAGCACTTCGGCAACGCTCCAGGCCTGCGCGTGAAGCTGTGAACAAATCGATTTTCCGGCACGGGAACTTTCGTTTCGACCGGTTTTTGTTGAAAACCGGTCAGGTCGAATTGGATTGTGAAAGGTTCAGAGCATGTTGTTCACTTCCCTGGCCCCCGTTGGGCCCCCTTTTCGGGGCTTGACCGGCAACCAGACACACTTCTCCCTAGGCCGCTCGAGCGGCAACCGGAGCGAGCTGTTGTTGGGGCCGCCACACGAGGCGAATCCATTGTTGAATGTTGT
>VFZK01000115.1 GCA_016871215.1 Acidimicrobiia bacterium
GCTGGCGGTGGGCTTGAGTGGGGACATGAACAAGGGCTCCGGAGATCGCATTGGAGCTATTTCCCCTTGTCGTCATAGCATATGGATGCAGATTTGTCCAGCCCTCTTTAGATGCGTTCGCCCTGGGCTTGTGGGGCAGTTCGCGGGCAAGATATCGATTGCGCGGCCCCCTCTTTCCAGCTACTATCTCTGCTCTTCGAAAGGGGAGCTTCGTTTCTTAATTCCCGCTCTGCAGACCCTTCAAAAACGATTTGCAGGCCGCCGGTTAGGGAGGAGCCTTGTCTTCTTATGACGATCAGGCAGATCACGGTTGCCCACAGCCCCGATTCAGACGACGCCTTCATGTTTTACGCTCTGGCGACCAACAAGATCAAAACCGGCGACCTCAAATTCAGCCACGTTCTGAGCGATATCGAAACGCTGAACCAAAAGGCTCTGAACGGCGAGTACGAAGTCACGGCCGTCTCGTTTCACGCCTACGCTTATCTGGCTGACAAATACGCCCTGCTGAGCAGCGGTGCCAGCATGGGAGACCGCTACGGCCCGCTGGTCGTCTCAGAATCGCCGATGAAACCGCAAGAGCTCAAAGGCAAAGTGGTAGCGGTGCCAGGAGAGATGACGACTGCTTTTCTGATCCTGCGCATCTTCGAGCCAGACTTCCGCCCCTTGGTTGTGCCTTTCGACAAGATCTTCGAAGCCGTGGCACACGGCAAGGCGGATGCCGGCCTGGTCATCCACGAAGGGCAACTCACGTATCCGAGCCTTGGGCTGCACAAGGTTGTCGACCTCGGCGAATGGTGGCACAAGGAAACCCAGCTGCCGCTGCCGCTGGGCGGGAACGTCATTCGAAAAGACCTCGGTCGGGAGCTGATTGGCACGATCTCGAAAATCTTGCGCCGGAGCATCGAGTATGCGCTGGAGCATCGGGAAGCCGCGTTGAACTACGCCATGCAGTTCGCTCGTGACATGGAACCCGAGCTGGCTGACAAGTTCGTCGGCATGTACGTCAACGACCGGACGCTGAACTATGGCGCCGCCGAACGGAAAGCCATTCAGCTGCTCCTGAACCTCGGCCACGAACGGCACATCATCCGCCAGCCTGTTCAATTAGAGTTCGCGGACTAGAACGCTGGCCGCTTGCCGACCCGAGTTTGTTCCGAAGAAGCCGGAACTTCACCCTGAGCCCACCTTGGCTCCGCCTCCACCGTCCGCTGGGAAACGGCAGTGGGAATTCCCGTCGCTCATCATTGATCGCCTGGTCCAAGCTCTTCGCTCAATTTGTTTTGGAGTATGGTGGGACGCGGTCCTTCGGGCGACGCCCAACGCGGGTTGAGGGAGACAGTCAAGCAGAGGCTATCGAGATCCAAAATTCCCAATGCGGCGAGCTGGCGTTGGGAACAGGAAGGAGCTGTGGGGCCAACATGTTGAACCCCGATGAACAAGCGTTGCGGAAGGACATCACGTCCGCGTTCCTTGCCGCTGGCACGCGTTTCCTGGCAGCGCTGCTGGTCTGCGTCGCGGAGGTGGGCGCGCAGGCAACAACCGCCGGCGAAGTTCCGCCGAAAGCAAACTCAGGAATGCCGGCTTCCATCTCCTTTGTGTTTCTCACGGTCTTCGGCCTGGCGATCTTCATTGCCGTCCAGCCAATCGTCAGTTACCTGAGCGGTTGGCGTAAACTGGCGAAGCTCTACCCTCAGTCAGACATCATGGAGGGCCAGCTCTTTCGAATCACGCAAGGAGCCGTGGGCCGACTTCGAAACAAGAACGTCATGAGGCTCAGGGCAGGGTATTCCCACCTTCACTTCTCGATGTTGCGCCTGTTCAGCATCGGCCATGCGCCCTTCAGCGTGCCCTGGAGCGACGTCACGGGGACGCAGGGCAAATACTTCCTCTTTCACCGGGTGGCGCGGCTAACCATGGCAAAGGCACCCAGCATCCGCATCACCGTGCCGGCAGACGTTGGCGAACGCGTCATCGCTGCGAGTCGAGGCCAGGCACGGTTTGTCGACGACGCAGAAAAGCCTGGAGCAGCCCAAAAGCCGCGAGGGTAGCTTGCCTCGACTGTAGCGATGCGAGTCGCATCCTTGCCAAGGTTTCGATGCACGGTCTGCGGTCTAGGGTTCACCCTTCCGGGCTTTCTTCAAGGATCCGCTCGTAGACCTGACGCGCTTTGTCGTAAGCTGCTTCAGCCGCCTTTGTTTCCTCGTTACGGATCTTTGGCCGCTTCATCTCCCAGCAGCGGTCCACCCCACGGCGGCACCATTCGGCGCTGCGCCGCGAAGCGCGAATCGGCTTGCCATTGACGAGGACGAAGATCGGATTTGTGTGGGAGCTGTAGAGTACTCGCAGAGCCATCCAGCTGGAGCGGTCAACGGATCGTTCGAAGCTCACATCCCGCCATTGGCCATCCGCAACCATTTCCTTGCGATCCACCCCTTCGCCGTTGACGACCAGCTCCACCGTCACGTTGCGGCTCTTGCCGACCCGCGCTCTTTCGATGTCCCAGTAAGGTGGCAGGTGGGCCACCCGTGAAGCGATGATGGCTCCGATTTCGTCTTGCACTGGCGGTAGGTAGGCAGCAGCACGGGCGCTGATCTGGACCTTCTGGGGACCCGTCAAATCGAGTTGGCTTTGTCTCGTTCCGAGCTGGGCGCCGTTGACGCGGAAATCGATGAGGTGCGATCGGCCTTCCGATACGTAGCTTCGCCCATCCCGAATGGCATCGACGAACCGGTCGAAGTCCAGTTTGCCGTCAAGCTGGGCGTAGCTCCTGGCCAGTCCAACACGATCGTCGAAAATACACGGGAAATCAGTCTCGCCGCTGAGACGAACCCTGAAGCCGGTATTCAGCGTGTGGTACCACATGTTTAGTTCCCAAGGCAGGGGCGTATCGCCAGCCGAATAGAAGTCAACCGCGTTGTTTGCGACCGTAACGATATATTCGTTAGCACCGATGCCATCGTACTTAGGCTGAACGTAATTCGGTAAGGCTGCAACCGGTTCGGTGGGTTCCAATCCCCAACCCGAATGCGCATAACCCACGGCTCCGCCTTGGCTACGGGCCCATTCCAGGATTGGCAGCGTCCAGCTTGGCCAGTCTCCAATCTTCGTCGTGCCTGGATAGTCGTCTTCTTTCAATCGCAGCAGACAAACGTGGCCTGCATGCGAAGAAGGGAAGCCGGAAACCTCGACGTCGTAGCGCATCACGTTTCGATCGTTCGACAGCGGATGTGTCTTGCCTTTGAAGTAAGTTTTCTGATGGTACCAACAAGGTCCCCAACTCAGAACGCAGGCGACATTCAGGTCCTCGCCAACCGCTTGCCGCCACATGTGCTCCGGACGGACACCTTCCTCTGGGCTCTCGTAGTGGCTGCAGCCGGCAGCGTGCACGTGATGATCGCCGCTGTACCACCCCTGCCGTGCCAAATGGATCCAGCGTTTCAGGCGCAACGAAACCTCCATGGTTTTGGTTCCGACAGGCACTTTCACCGGCTGTGACTGAGGCAGATATTCGGGACCGCGTCCGAAGACGATTTGGTAGTTCCCGGGTGGCAGATAGACGTGTTCGCCGTCAGCGCGGTACACCTGTGGATGAAAGAAGAAATCTGGAAACTCATCCGCTCCGGCGTGACGCCGGGAAGGCAGGGGGTAAAGGCCAATCAGCCGCTTGGTGCCACGCTTGTCTTCCGCTCCCTCGAACTTGCCTTCTTCCCAGTTGCGCCGGTAGGCCAGCGTCAGGCGGTAGTTGTCAGGGAAAGGGTTCTTTTGAGGATCCTCCAGTACTCGCTCGACGCCGTCGCTGATCACCAGCGAAGCCATGGCAGGCGAGCCGTCCTCATCCTGGATGCGAAACACGACTTTCACTGAAGGCCAGCAGTTGAACAATACGTCGACCGCGTTGCGGTGGCCGATGTCCTGCGTGCCCTGTCCGATGTGGAACCCGATCTTGGCCTCATGCGGGCCGGAAACCTTCGTGTAGATTTGCAAGATGGCGTACTCGAGACCCAGACCTGAAAGCTGCTTGGCCATGGGGCGTTGCCGGTACATGGAAAGCTCCAGGAAACGGCTGGCGGCTTCGCCGGGAGCGATGACGTTTTCGTCTTTTCGCGTCGGCGAGCCCGTCGAGCGGTGCAACAGGGGTCCCGAATTGGGGCTTTCCGCTTCCAACACTGAGTTGACAGCCGCCTGGTTATGGACTTTTACGAGAAACGTTTTCCAGCCATTCTGTACCAGCTCGGCGGCTGCCGGGCCCCGAATCACCTTGACGCGCGCTTCTGGGTTGACCTCCACCATGGCGAAGCAGTAAGGATCGAGCACCTCCTGTATCTGGCGCACCACCTCGCGGCCCGGCGCCTGTTTCTGCAGCGCTCGAAGCCGGCGGGAGTCGCTGCTGGAGAGCACACTGCCAAGAGCCGAGAGGGATTCATCTAGCCGGATAGCTTGAGCCAGCAACGGTTGAGCTTCGACTTCAAGTACCTTGGGAAGAGCTTCGGGCCTGGCAGCCTGAGTTGCTAACAAACCTAGAAAAAGGGTCGAAAAAAGCTTTCCTTTACATCCGCTCACGGCAAACCTCCAAACAGTGATGACTTGAAACAGGGGTTTCAGCACGAGCCCATCCCGGCGAGGGCCTGAGGACTTCAAATGAAGACCCGCAGCTTCCGAGGGACTTTGTCTCCGAAAGAAAGCGAGTCTACTGCGGTTTCAGTGAAAATCCCACGAGTTTCCGGCCGTCTGTCTGGACGCCGTCAAAGTCTCGTAAGTTCTTGAGTCGAAGTCGAGTCCTTCTTAACGCGCGAGCAACCGACTCCACTCCCGCGGCTGTTCTGTAGCCCAACCGCAATGCACTATTGTCGTTTTCGTCTCTGACTTCTTTTCTGCTAACGGCTTGCCCAGCTTTTCCAATCGCAAACAAACCACCGCTGGCTGCCACACGCGCTCTCAGCGTCTTTTCGGTGTCCGGCGTCAAGGCTGGCCCTCCAGAGGCTGCTCAGGCACAATCTTCACCTCGGCCGAGAAGCGGCGAAAATTCGAGTAGGTAGCCACCGATTCGAACAGCAAGGTAGTTGCGTCCTTGACATCGAAGAAACGCTCTTCGAAACGCGTGGGAAGCAACAACCCGTCTGGGCCGGGACCGTATTCGCTGAGATAGCGCCCCGCAATTGGAGCGTAGGGGTCTTCCTGCTTGAACCTGAAATCGATTCGCATCAGCCGGAAGTCAGGCAGGGAAAGTCATATCAATCCGCTTGACGGGATCGGTTTGTGGCCGAAAGGCGTCACAGCACGCAGCGCGGTCTTGCCGGTTATTTCGCTAAAGCGCAGCAACACCCATTCACTGTTGGCTTCCAGCCCACCTTCCTGTTCAAACGCGTACTCAATGTTCGGCTGGGCCGAAGGGACAATGAAGTTCAGCCCGAAGTTCACCATGTTCGAATAGCGCTCGCGGCCGAGGTTATGTTTGGTGCTTTCTCGGGCGGCGCGTTGGGCTTCTTGGAACGCCGTCGAAGCTCGCTCCTCAAAGATCTTCAGCAACTGTTTTCTTCTGGGAAGCGTCCGGCCATCGATCGAAAGAATGTCGCGGAATTCAACCGCAAAGGTAGGGTCGCTTGGCAACGTCACGATCAGATAGTCGGAAATGAAGCTCCGCTGCTTGCGGAGGCGGCCTTTGCGGTCGTACTCCTTCTGCACCATGCGTTCCTCGCCGACGAACTCACGGCAGAGTTCCCGATAGTGCAACGCGTAAACGCCCGCGCGAGCTAAGACCTTCTGGAGAACGGGTTCGTGGCGTGGGGTGCCTTCCTGCCCTGTCCCTTGGGCTGCGCCTCGCGCGGGCAGGCCGAAAGAGCTTGCTGCCAACAGGATCGCCACAAGCCGGAGAGACCGTCCTGACGAATCGTGGTGTCGTACTGGCTCGTCGAACATTGCGGGTCCACCTGCCTGCGAAATTCCGACAAACGACGGATCAAGGAAAGCGTTCGCAGGCGAAACTGCCTTCAGCCCACGAATTTGTAGCCTGTCCCCCGAATGGTCAGGATCAGTCGCGGGTTCTCAGGATCGTCCTCCAGCTTCTGGCGCAACTTGACGATCTGGTTGTCTACCGTTCGGGTCGAAGGGTAGGCGTCATATCCCCACACCTCGTTCAGCAGCCGGTCACGCGAGATGACCACTCCCTTGTTGCTCACCATCAGCCGAAGAATAGCGAATTCCCGGGTCGTGAGCACCACGGACTGCCCGGCTTTGACGGCTTCCATCTTCACGAAATCCAGCGCAACGTCGGCGAAGCGATAGTGCGCCAGCAGATGCTTCTGGCCTGCCGCCCGGCGGAGGATTGCCTGGATACGGCCCAGCAATTCACGAATGCTAAACGGCTTGGCAACATAATCGTCCGCTCCCAGTTCGAATCCGGCTACGCGTTGCTCCTCTTCGTTCTTGGCCGTCAGGAACAGGATCGGCGTGGCGATTCCGTTTTGCCGAAGCCTGCGGCAGATCTCTTCCCCAGGCAGTTTCGGCAACATCAGGTCAAGCAGGATCAGGTCCTGTGACGGGTCTGAAGCCCTTTCAAGCCCGGTAAGCCCATCCGAGGCGGTCTCCACTTCGTAGCCTTCACTGGCTAGAGTTGTTTGCACCGCCTTCAAGATCGAGCGGTCGTCTTCGATGATCAGGATCTTGTACATATCGATCTGAGATGGGACAGCGCCAGTTACCAGACCTGGTTTTAGCCCAGTTGGATCAAACCGGCAGCCGGATCACGAACCGGCTTCCTTGCCCTGTGGTTGGCGTCTCCCAATGGATAGTTCCTCCATGCGCCTCAACGAAAGCCTTGCAGAGCGCCAGCCCGAGGCCGGTTCCAGACATAGCGGGATCGAGGTTGGCGCTGCGATAGAATTTGTCGAAGATTCGCGGCTGGTCTTCGGGGAGAATTCCAATGCCGCGGTCTTCAGTTTCCCACACCGCTTGGCCTTTTTCATCCCGCAACCGGATGAGGATCGACTTGTGGTCTGGCGAGAACTTCACACAATTGCCGATGAGGTTGGTCGCGCACTGCTTCAGCGCTGCCCGGTCGGCCTTTCTTAAAACCAGGCTCTCTGGCAGGTCAAGCGTGACGTCGAAACCGGCGCCAGCCAGCTGGGGGGAGAACAGCTGCATACTTTCCCGCAAAACTGGAACCAAGTCGACGCTCTCCCAGGTGAACCGCTTCTTGTCGTTCTCCAAGCGTGTGAACTCCAACACATCGTTAATCAGAAGGGAAAGCCGGTCGACTTCGCCGATGATCGTCTCTGCGCTGTCAGCGACCGGCGAGCCGAGCCGACCCAGTTGCCTTTCCAGGGCTTCTGCATGGAGTCGCATTGCCGTCAGGGGCGTTCTCAACTCGTGGGAAACGTTAGCCAGGAAATCGCTTCGCAGCTTGGACAGCCGTTGCTGCTCTTTCAAGGCGCGACTGCCAACAAACAACACCAACACGCAAGCGCTAATCGTGAGCCCAGTGAGAGTGAGATACAACAGGTTCTTCTGCCAGGCACGCCGCTGAAAGGCGTTTGCGTCCCGGGGCTCTGCCACGATGGCGAACTGGGCGGCCCAAGGATCGAGGATGCGCTGCTCCGACAGGGAAGGAGGATTCGAGCCCGCCAGAGGTTGTGCCGTGGAGCCGGTTCTTCGAATCTGGACCAACAATTCTGGGGAACGCCAGGCTGCCAGCTCGAAGGATGTTTCGAGGTTGCGGCAGAAGCTCACCAGGTCGGCTGCGACGCCGATCAGACGAAACGCTGGGGCAGCTTCGAACTTGCATAACACGAGGAAAGGCCCGTCGATCGGGTCGCTGTCGTCGACCAACGGGAACGGTGAGTCCAATCGAGCTGGATTGTAAATCTGGCGGCGCAGTTGCAGATTGAGCTTGGGAAGAAACTTTTCAGCCCACTGGAGCCGGCGCACCTCGCGAGAAAGCCAACGCTCGCGATCCAACCAGCGTTCCCTTTCGTTCCGGCGGCGGCATTGCTCGCGCATGCGCTGCAGCCAAGGCAGCAGGTCGGGAGACAAAGGAAGCCAACCTTGCCGAAAACCATCGAGCCAGGCGTCAACTAGCGCAGCTTGCCGGCCTAGCGTTCGATCGCTGATCTCTTCCGTTTCCAGCACGATCACACTGGCGGCGAGGAGGCGGCCAGCGTCACTGCCCGGCTGGCTGTGCGCAAGAGTCTGGGTGGCTGCGGTCAGAGTCCGGATCGCATCGCCGTGCTCTGCTGGCGGTGGCCTATGCCTCACGGGGTTCTCATGCCTGGCGACGGGAGGGGCGAAGGACCCTTTCAACGCCGGCGAAGCGCGCGCTGCAAAAAGCTGCGCCAGAGCCGCGCGCAGGTCGGCGTGCAATTCAGCGGTCTGTTGGCCAATTTGGTAGTTTGGATAAACGAAGACTCCTGAATCATCCAGCCAAAAGCCGAAGAAGTCCGGCTCCAGTTGCTCGTCCCAGCGCTGCAATGCTGAATGGTTCGCAGCGCTCATGGGCAACGTCTTGATGGCGGTTTCCCAGCGCTGTTCGAGTCGCTGGCGGAATTCCTGCTGGGCCTTGTCTAGACTGACCCGTTCCAGTTCCCGAAGCCGGCTCTGCTCGCTGCCCGCCTGGCGTTGAATCAGAAAGACACAAAGGCCTGACAACACCAGGACGCAAGCCAGCAGAGTCGGGATAAACCAGAGAGCCAGTGTCTCGGAACGGGGATGGGTCATTCGATAACGAATCCTAGGCCTTTGGCCAGCGCATCCAGTTAACCACATCCGCTTCAGACCGCCAAGCGGAGGCGCTGTTCTGACTCTTCGGGCGCGATCGGGCTGCGTAGAGCAGCCGCGGAGTGGCTACTTGGCTCTGCCCGGCGCCAGACCAGCCGGACGTGGACTGTAACACGACGCTGAAACGACGATTTCAGAGGTCGAGCGCGTGTTCTCATGGCCTGAAATGTCCGATTGGTCGGCGGCCGCGGGAAATAGCTCAACTGCAGGCTGGATCGCTAACCTCAGTGCAAAGGCGGTGCAGCGCGAGGCGTCTGCTCCAGACGTCTCGGCCGGCTTTGAGTCTTCTCGTGGCTTGCCTGCATCCACTGTACGGCTGTTTCTGCTTCCCTTTTTCGATGGAAGCAGAGTAACTTCTCGACATGGATTTCGCAGTCAACCTGCTACTCTTTCTCGGCATTGCCGTGGGCTTGGTTGTCATCCCGTTTGGGTTGCCGGGGATCGGCATCATCTTTGGAAGTGCCTTGCTCTATGCATTGGTGACTCAGTTCCAGCACGGCGTCAGTCTTACCCTGATTCTGGTTCTGGGAGCGTTCACCGTGCTGGGCGAGACCGCCGACAACTGGCTGATGGCCGCCGGGGCGAAGCGCTTCGGAGCTTCGACTGCCGCGGCCTGGCTTTCGTTGCTGGGTGGATTCCTCGGCGCGCTAATTCTGGGGCCACTGTTGGCTGTGCCCTTGAATGTTGTCGGGCCCGTAGCCGGCGCTTTGTCAGGAGCCTTCATCTCGGTCGTGCTTTACGAGCGCCGCAAGAAACAGAACTGGCCAGAGGCTCTGCGAGCCGGGTGGGGTACCCTTCTGGGACGAGTGGCCGGAATCGCGCTCAAAATGGTCGTGGGAGTGGGCATGGCTGTGGCCGTTATCTGGTCAGTGCTGGCGCGCTGACGATGGATGGGTCACCTCCGGTACGGCGGCAGCACGGTTTCGACGAGGTGACCTTTTCTCTGGTTCCCGTCGGAAACCGGGTACAGTGGCGAGGTCGAGTCCGAAGGAGGCAAGATGCAGTCGATCGACGTCTTGTCGGCGAAACGATTCGCTGACGAAAAAATGCAGAAGGTCAATCTGTTCGACACGGCGAACTGCTTTTGCGACATCTACTGCCTGAAGCCGGGCCAGTCGCAGAAGCCGCACAGCCATAGCGGCGCCGACAAGATCTATTACGTGCTCGATGGTGAGGCCACAATTCAGGTGGGCGACGTGGAGCAGGTGTTGGGTCCCGGCAGAATCGTACTGGCGCCGTCTGCAGTGATCCACGGCGTGCGCAATGCTGGACGCCAGCCTTTGTCATTGCTCGTGTTCATGGCGCCAAATCCGAATACGAGGTCACGATGAGTCCGAAACCCTCGAATTCGCAACTGACTGCGAAACAGTGGCACCAATTTGCCCGGAGCGCTCTGGCTGCGGTGGATCTTTCGGGCGAGGTATTGATGAGGTACCTGCTGGGAAGGGCGCGAAATCCTGTCAAGCTAAAAGGGCGAAACGACCTGGTGACGGGCGCCGACCTTGACTCTTGCCGGGTGATGAAGCGGCACTTGAAACGAAGCCACCCGGGCAGCAGCTTTCTGGCAGAAGAACCGGAGTTCTCGGAAAACAACCGGTCTGACTTCCTCTGGATCATCGACCCGCTGGATGGAACGACGTTTCACAACCGCGGGCTCCCCTTTTTCAGCACGATTTTGACCCTCGAGGTTTGCGGGCAAACGGAGTTGGGCTTGGTGGCGTGCCCGTATTCGGGAGATGTTTTCATGGCCGGGTTAGGGCGAGGGTGCACACACTGGAACCAACGTTTGCGAAGGCGCAGGCAGGTGCGCGTCTCTGGCGTAAGCCGACTGGCCGACGCTTTGGTCGGATACAGCTATGGAAAGAACGAGACGCATGCCGTGCACATGGCTGCAAGCCTTGGGGCACTCTTTCCCGCCTGCCGTGCGATCCTGCGGCTGGTTGGGACGGAGATCGGTTACGTTGCTTCTGGCGCGTGCGAGGCTTTTCTAGACAACAGCTCAACGCCATGGGATTTCGCGGCAATCGCGTTGATGGTTCGCGAAGCGGGCGGGCGGGTGACGGACTTTTCCGGCCGCGAGTGGAGCAAACACTCCCACGACATTGTGGCGTCAAACGGGACGCTGCATCGCAAGCTGCTGAAGAAGCTGGCAGGTGCCACGGTGTAACCGCATCACGGTTTCAGCTGTTCCCTGAAGAAACGTTCCATTGCCGCAAAGGCCTCTAAGGTGAAGGCGTGTTCCCCTGGCGGCTGATGAACCAGCAGCGCTTTAGGCGATCGGCTTCGTCGATAGGCTGGTCCGGCAGTTTCCATGAAGAGGTCCACACCGGCCTTCGGCATCCCGATATCTTCCGTCGGGGCCCACAGCATGAGCGGTCTCGGCGCCTGGGCGGCTGCAAACTCTCCCTGATCTCCAATCGCCAGCATATTGGGAATCCACCAATAGAATCCGTGGTAGCTCGGCCGGCCCGTCCTGAGCAGAACGTCCACCGATCCCACGCCGCCGCAAATCGGAACGGCGGCCGCGATACGGTCGTCTACCAGCCAGGTGTAAAACGTGGTGATGCCGCCAAAGGATATTCCGGTCATTCCGATCTTGTTTCGATCGATATCGGGCCGGCTTTGCAAGTACGTGACCGCCTGGCGAATCTCCTGAACAATGGCGCCCATCAGCGTGCGGCCGCGCACCAGCAGGTCTTTGGCTTGGTCGTTCGAATCGGGCAGGCGCCGGTCCAGTCCCCTTTGCGTGAGCGCCAAGCTCAGGAATCCGTGCCGCGACAGCTCGCGAGCCCAACCCAACAGTTGCTGGCGCGGAAGTTTGTCGCTGTAGCGGATCCAGTTGCCGATTCTGAAGTTCGCGGTTGTGTCGGATTCGCGGCTTCCGCTGCTGCCGTGCAGGCAAACGATCGCTGCGAGAGGCTTGGCGGCGGAAGCCGGCCGGATGACGTAGGCGAACGGTTCGTCGCCATCCGGCGCCTTCCAAGAAATATCTTCGATGACGAGGCCCTCTTCGTGCCGTGTGCTCTTTAGCTCGACCGAGATCGAGGGCGGTTCTAGCGGAATCCTGAGCAGCCCTGCGAAGGCGGCGCTGGCTTGTTTGCGGTTTTTGAACGTCGTGCGCAGAGGTTGAGACGAGGCAATCGCCAAGTTGGGCAGCGACAGCCCCAGAAATACGGCGAGCACAAGAAGCGTTCGTTGGGCGATCTTCATGAGACGGTGCGTTGGCGCCGATGGTTCGTTCCTTATCGAGCACAGTCCAAGGTCGCGCCGCGTGCAACGAGTGTGCTGTCGGTGCCGGTGGCTCTCTGGAAGAATTAGCCCGTGCCAGCCTGTTCTACTGGCTCAACTCCGACATCTTCACTGGACGGCCTTCGTGGGCAGAAATGTCGGCCGCGAAGACCACGCGGTGGCTTTCGAAGGCGACATCGAAATTTGTCAGCGGCATGGGCTCCTTCTTGCCAATGCTATCGATGAAGGCTTGAAACTGAGGCTGATACGGGTGGTCCTTGACGTCGCCCGAATCCACCAGCGCCGTTTCCAGCGTGCTCCAGCGCTCCTTCGACATTCCCTTCAGCTTTTCGCTGTAAATGCGATTGTCGAGCAAGCTGCCCAGGCTGCCAACGAGGTGAATATGGAAATAGTAAGGTTGCAAGCAGTCGACGATGGACGCCACCTTGCCAATCGGGCCGCCTTTGAATTTGAGGATCGTTACGGTCGAGGTCTTGTACTCGTACGGCTGAAACACCGGATTCTTCGATTGGCTGGAGTAGGTGACCACTTCTTCCACTTCCGCGTTCATGAACATCAGCAGCCCATCCAGCGCGTGGCAGCCGGCCGTCAGCAGGCTGCTGCCGCCAAAATCCTTCTTGAGGTTCCACTCGTACTGCTTATACCAGGGGCCGATGCCGTGGTAGTAGTCCACTTCTCCGTAATGCAGATCGCCGAGCAATCCCTCGCCAACGACTGAGTGGATGAGGCTGAAGTGCTTGCTGAAGCGGGCCTCGAAACAGACACAAGCGCTTACTCCGGCCAGCCGAATCGCGTCCCGGATGGCCAGGGCATCGGTGTAGGTGAGGCAGAGAGGCTTCTCGATAATCAAGTGTTTTCCCGCTCTGGCAGCCGCAACCGCTTCTCTGGCATGCATCGGGTGAGGTGTGCAGATGTCAACGATGTGAATGTTCGGGTCAGCCAGCATCGCATCGAGGCTGCGATACGCTTTCAGGGGAATGCCGTACTGGGCCTGCAGCGCGGTTTCCTGAAGTTCCCGCCGCGAGCACACCGCCGTGACGCGGGCGCCCCGCACCGACTTGAAGGTCTCGATATGGGCTCCCGCGACCCAGCCCAGTCCGACGACGCCAACGTTGAGATCGCTCACGGTATTACCTCTCCTTTCGCGCATGGAATTCTCAGTTAGCCTGAAAGATACAAAGTTCTTCCAAAATTGTCTAAGCGGATTTGATGATGGACCAGGGGTTGGCGAACTTCCCATCGGGTCGGTGTTCCGGCGAAAGTGCAGCGCCGTTCAACGTCTGCCCAGTTCTCTGCCGAACCTTTATTCCAGGGCAAACGCATCTAAATTTAGCCCAATAGGAGCTGGAGGAGGTAATCGTTGTCCCCGCCCGCTCTGAGGCGCTTTCCTTTGACGCCTTGCTTGGGGGTTTGTTCTTTCTTGAGGAGGTTGAT
>VFZK01000116.1 GCA_016871215.1 Acidimicrobiia bacterium
CAAATTCTGAGTCTGACTTTGTTCGAAAGAAGGCTGATTTTACAGGTACTTTCAGAGATTGAGCCCGCACCTGCTCAGCGGCCTATGAGCAAACAACTGAACCTATTCAACTTATAGTTGGACACTAGTGTAACGGGCATTCGCGCGTTGCTTTACGAGATCTCCAGTTTCACTCTCTTTGAAGTAGGGATAGCAGCCGAAGCCCGTGGGTACCGTTGGAATTGAAAAAGTTCGTTCCTACATGCCTGTCGTCCATCTTTTGCTTTTGCGCGCTGTCTTTGAGGACGAGGTTCATGAAAGAGTGGATCCTAGGATTAATGTTCGCCTCTATCGCGCATATTGGGGTGGCCAGCGCAAAAGGCGCTGAGACTCCTGCGCAAGCCGATTCCGAGTTCGAGAGCACGGTTCGGCCGGTCTTGAAGAAGAACTGCTTCTCCTGCCATAGCACTGGGACGCATTCAAGCGGACTGGTATTGGAGACCGTTGAAGGAATGCTTCGGGGTGGAGCGTTGAACGGACCGGCCGTCGTTGGCGGGAAAAGCAATGAAAGCCCTCTGATCCGCTACCTGCGAGGCGAAAAGAAACCATCCATGCCACTAGGCAAGGCCCCCCTTGCTGCAGAAGAGATTGCTTTGATAAGTCGTTGGATCGATCGGATGAAGCCTTCGACTCCAGGGCCCGAGGGTGCCAGACCTGCGGTTACCCAGTGGCCGTTTACCCGTCTGAAAGCACCGGCAGTGCCAGCTGTTTCAGAAACCAAATGGGCAAAGACTCCGATCGATACTTTCGTGCTGGGGGCGCTGCAAGCAAAGGATCTCCGGCCCGCACCGATGGCTTCTCGGCGCGTTCTATTGCGGCGCCTGTATTTTGATTTGATTGGGCTACCGCCCACCCCGGAAGACATGGCCCGCTTTCTCCAAGACTCTGCACCTGACGCCTATGAAAAGGAGATTGAACGGTTGCTGGCAGACTCTCGCTATGGCGAGCGCTGGGGGCGTCACTGGCTCGATGTGGTTCGTTATGCCGACACCGATGGAGGATATGACGAGCCGTTACCCCACATTTGGCGTTATCGCGACTACGTCATTCGTGCTTTTAACCAAGACCGGCCGTATGACCGCTTCATCCGAGAGCAGATCGCCGGCGATTCTTACCCACTCTACGGAGAAGAGGGCAAGCTGGGTTTGGGGTTTCTACATGCGATGGCTTTCAGCGAGGATGGAACTCGTCGAGAGATGCTTACGGATGTGGTGGATACTACCGGGTCGGTGTTCATGGGTCTAACGCTGGGCTGTGCCCGCTGTCACGATCACAAGTACGACCCCATTTCGACCCGCGACTACTATCGAATCGAAGCGTTCTTTGCCCCAGTGACCTTTCGAACCATTGACTCGCCGTTCGGCCAGTACGAACTTCCAAATCAGCAACCCGACGTGTGGCAGCGGAAACAGAAATCTTGGGAGGACTTGCTGAAGCAGCGCAAAGAGTTTAGAGATCGAGTTGGGTCACAGATGAAGCAACGGCTGGAAGACGTGCGTTTCCTGCAGGCGTTCCAAGATCTCAAGGAGTTGCCTCCGGTCAGCGATAACGTTGTCAATGGGGATTTGAAGCGGGCGGCTCGGGAGGGAATACTGCTGAGTCAGGAGGAACAGGAACTCTACACGCTCATCCTCCGGCAGACCAGCGCCTACCGTAACCCGCACAGCTCCGATCTCTACAAACCGAAGGCGTATGCGGCCTCTGCGTCGCTAGGCTTGAACTACGCGGCGATGGGACGCGATGCAGGCGGTCTTCCGGCTCCGCCAACCACCTTCGTACTGAAAGGAGGAGATCCCAAAAGCCGCGGTGAGGTTGTCGAACCCGGGTTTCTGAGCGCCGTATCTGGAAGTTCCAGTCCGGCCAACCTCAACGAAATGGCCTACGACGGCGTCTGGCGCCCAATGCGCAACCCGACCAAAGCCCTGGCTGAGTGGATTGCTAGTCCAGAAAATCCCCTCACCGCCCGCGTGATGGTCAACCGCATCTGGCAACATCATTTCGGAAAGGGATTGGTCGCAACTCCCAATGATTTCGGACGCAATGGCTTAGGAACAGTACATCCTGACTTGATTGATTGGTTGGCAGCCCAGTTTATTGCAAGTGGCTGGAGCATCAAATCGATGCACCGCCTGATTTTGTGTTCGAGCGTTTACCAACAGTCTGCCGATCACCCCGCCTTTGAACACTGCCAATCAATCGATCCAGATAACCAGCATTTCTGGCGGTGGAGTCCCCAGCGTCTTGAGGCTGAAGTCATTCGCGACAGCGTGCTCTCGGTGAGTGGCGCCTTGAATCCGTTGATGGGAGGCCCCGGATACCTGCCAGACATTGACGCAGAGATGCTTAAAGGAGCTGATGTTTGGTTTGAACCCGCTGCGGCTGAGGAACAAAACCGGCGTACTGTGTATATGTGGCAGCAGCGGTCGCTTGTGCTTCCTTTCGTCAAAGTCTTTGACGGCCCTAAAATGGACGAGAGCTGTGCTGCACGAGAGATGACGACGGTCACACCCCAGGTATTTGCCTTGTTCAACAGCAAGTTTGTTCATGAAAAGAGCCGCCGTTTGGCTGAGCGGGTGGTCCGCGAAGTGGGGCACGATAGGGCGAAGCAGGTGGAGAGAGCCTTCCAGTTCGCCCTGACGCGCGACCCAACACCTTCCGAAAGGAGTGCTGGTATCGCTTTTCTATCTCCGCCCGCAACGAGTCCAGGCCCGCAGGTAGATCTAGCTGCCAGATCGTCGGGACCTAACGAGAGTGAAAGCGCAGGCGATCGAGTACCGGAAGGTTCTCTATCCGATCTGTGTCTGGCATTGTTCAATCTCAATGAGTTTGTTTACGCAGAGTAGTGAGCAGCGCCACTAGCGCCCCCTAGGATTGCGTCTGGTCAACGGCTGCTGCCCTAAATTTCGTCGAAGTGGGACTTGTGAGATCCTGAAGCGCTACGCGGGTTTTGCTCCGGCTGGCGTCGCTGGCGCTCCAGGTGCTGAGTGAAAATGAATCAGGATCGTTGTTTGGATTCGGACAGCGGTCTAGCGGGATGGAGGACCTCGACCATGGCGGAGCAGACGCGAGCGAACGGGTTTTCACCACCGGATCCGATCACCCAGGAAATGGCGCGGAGAGATTTTCTTTTCCGATGCGGATCAGGGCTTGGGAGCGTCGCGTTGTCGTACCTGCTGCGGCAGGACGCGGCTTTGGCAGCAGAGGCTTCACCAAGTCCATTGTTGTCCAGGACGCCCCATTTTGACGCAAAGTCGAAGGCCTGCATTTTTCTATTTATGGGTGGCGGTCCCGGGCACATGGATACTTTCGATCCGAAGCCCACTCTGACTCGTTTTCACGGCTCCGTTGCCCATGACAGCTCAGGCGCGGCTGCTAATGGCTCCCACTTGCTCTACATTGGCAGCCCGTTTCGATTTTCCCGTCACGGGAAGAGCGGTATCGAAGTGTCTGAGATTTTTCCTCACCTGGCCACGTGCGTCGATGACATGGCTATTGTGCGGTCGCTTTATACCGATAGCGACAACCATACGACGGGTGCCCTGCTGATGAATATTGGCCGTCCAATCCCTGGAAGCCCTTCAGTTGGGTCTTGGATGGTCTATGGGTTGGGAAGTGAAAATCAAAATCTGCCCGCGTTTGTGGTCTTTCCGGAAGCCAAAGGGGCCAGTGGCATAGGACCGTTGAACTGGTCGAACGGATACCTACCCGGAATTTTCCAGGGCACGTTGCTCAATGCTTCGGGACCTCCGATTGCGGATTTACAGCCGCCCCCGGACGTGAGTCTGCGTCGACAGAAGTCCGTGATTCGCCTGATGAATGAATGGAACCAGGGTCATCTCCAATCAAGTCCCATCAAAGGCGATCTGTTGGCTCGCATCAGGAACTACGAACTAGCTTTTCGGATGCAGACTGCTGTGCCAGAGGCTCTGGATATCCAGGGCGAACCCCGGGCGATTCAGGAACTCTACGGACTGAACGACGCCATCACGGAGCCGATGGCTCGCAAATGTTTGATGGCTCGGCGACTCGTCGAACGAGGCGTCCGCTTCGTTCAAATCTTCAGCAACGGCTGGGACTCCCATTTCGATCTGACCCGCGAACATCGAAAGCGCGGCGCCGAGACGGATCGACCGATTGCTGGACTGCTGAAAGACCTCAAACAGCGAGGCCTCTTGAGCCAGACGCTGGTCGTCTGGGGTGGAGAGTTCGGTCGCACCGTCGAAAGCGGCCGCGGAATCGTGCCGGAGACGATGGGTCGGGAGCACAACAAGGAGGCTATGGTCATGTGGTTCGCTGGCGGCGGCATCAAAGGAGGCACAGTCGTCGGGGCTACCGATGAACTGGGGAAGAGAGCCGTTGAAAATCGTTATCATATCCACGACCTGCACGCCACCCTGCTTCACTTGATGGGACTTGATGACAGCCGCCTGACCTACTATCATGCCGGGCGCTTCAAACGCCTGACCGACTTGGGCGGCCGCTTAATCCAGGAAATGATGGTGTGATGCAACGAACGACTCGGCGAGGCTTTCTACAAGCGGGCGTAGGTGCAGCCGTGTGCCTTTTGCAAGGCCGCGCAGCCAGGGCGTCAAAGCCTCCTACCCAAAAGAAACGATTGCTGTTCAATTGGGATGGCTCAATGATCCACTGCTATGGGCGCGCAGCCATCTCTAAATCGCAAGGGCCACTGACGCGAGATGAATTCGTTTCCTTGATTTTCACGCCCATCGAGCCTTCGGCTGTGGATGCAGTCTTTTTCAGCTTTGGGAGCGGGAATGTGGCTGAATATCAGAGCCACATTTTGGAATGGCCAGGCCAAGCGGATCATTTCAAGTTCCCTGAAAAAAAGACCTGGTATGCCGGTATTGAGGTTGACCCCCGAGACCAGTATCTCAACCCAAAGAGCTTGGCCGATGCCGGCCATAACCCACCGGCCGTGGTTGTCGAGGAATGCCACCGGCGCGGTCTAGACGCCTTTGTGTCGTTGCGGATGAACGACTGTCATGATGCTCTTCGTGGTCAAGGCAAACTGCCTAATCCAGAACTGCCGACCTTCAAACGGATCAACCCAGACTGGTTGAATAATCTGAACTGGTGGACGGCTCTCGACTACACCAAGCCTCAAGTAAGGCTGCTCAAACTCAAAGTGATCGAAGAATTCTTTGACCGTTGGGATTTCGATGGCATCGAACTGGATTGGCTCCGGCACACACTGCATTTCCCTCGAGGGACAGAGCGCGATAATGGCAGGTATCTCACCCAGTTCATGCGAGACGTTCGCCAAAGTCTCAATCAGCGGGCAGCGCGCCGGGGCAGGGACATTGAGGTTGCAGTGCGGATTCCAGAACGTCTGAGTTGGTGCCTCGATGGTGGCTTTCAAGTGCCCACCTGGATTGCCGAGGATTTGGCGGACATCCTTATTCTAGGGCAGGGGTTGACGGACGCGCCGCAACTTGCAGAATTTCGAGCGTTGATGAAGGGGCGTTCCCTGCCAATCTACCCCTGCCTATACATGTATGGGAATGGATACCGCATTAGTCCCGACGAAGTCATTCGTGGAAGTGCCGCGAACCTTTGGCGGGATGGGGCTGATGGACTCTATCTGTTCAACTGGCATACCTATGGCTCATGGAGAAGGCCTCTGTTGGGCGAGATTGCCGATCCTCGCTCCCTTCGATCGAAGACAAAACATTACACCTTACCGCATGGAATCGAGGCCACGCCGTTTGCTGTTGTCACGGATGCCATTCGTTACAACACGGCCCTGAGGGACCCAGCTCTTCCTGTGACGCTCAGTTCAAGCGAGGAACCGAGAACGTTCTGGATTCCTGTCGCCGATCGTCCCGACTTCAAAAGGAATGTGCGTACCGAACTATGGCTGGCGCTTGACCACTCCAAGCCTGGAGACATTCTGGGGCTCTCTCTCAATGATAGAAGCCTCACTCCTGAAAACATTGAGGTCGCCAACCAGTGTAGAAGCGCAGGTTACTCTATTTCTATCCCGCCAACGAATGGCATCTTGGGTTTTCCTTCGAGCATGTCCTGCGACACCCAGTTTCAGGCCGTGCGTGTCGAAGTGCCCGCGGCTTGGTTGCGCGCCGGACGCAACAAATTGAACCTTTATTTGAAGGCAAGGGGCTCAGGATCGGATAAGCCGCTACGCATCTCGCGAGTTGAACTCTTGGTGAAATCTTAAGAGACTGGAATCCGCAACTTATTGAATGGGCCAGGCAAACCCATGGCCTCCTTACGAGACAGAGATAGGCATCGGACAGGTAGTTAAGGAGGACCCCGCCTTTCGTGTGAAGTATCGCACAATGTAAGGTGACCCGATTGAGATGAGTCTTCGATGCCGGCGCAACCCAGCCACGTCACTCTGGACGCTCGTTCAGGCAAGGTGTCACTGGCAATTTCAGATTGGTTTGAAGCACTGGCGCCAGTTTGGGGTAATGATGGTTGTGCAGGCTTGTTTGGCCGCTACATTACTGTCAGCCACTATGGCTCAGAGCCCGTCAGAGGAGGTGGAAGGCCGGCCTGTCCAAGTCCTTCGCGACGGTTATGTGTCTTCCGGTCAATGCAGGTCTTGTCATCCTCAAAACCACGCTACCTGGCATGCGTCCTATCATCGAACCATGACCCAGGTTGCGTCACCAGAGGCGATTGTCGCTCCCTTCGACAATGTTGAGCTGTATCTGTACGGCCAAGCCTATCGCCTGAGCCGCGAAGGGCAGCAGTTCTGGGTCGAGATGCCTTATCCTCCTGGACCGACCGCTCAGAATCCTGGCCGAGTCAAGCGACGCATCATGTTGACGACTGGGTCACATCATTTCCAGATGTTTTGGTTCGCTAGTGGCCAGACGCGCAAGCTGGAGCTCTTTCCGTTCGTCTATTCAGTTGAAGGGAAGAGGTGGTTCCCTGAGAAATCCACGTTTCTAATGCCGCCCACCCAGCACGTTTCAACCGAGCCGGGGCGCTGGAACCAAGCGTGTCTGCAGTGCCATGTAACCTCGGGCCGTCCGCGGGTCGGGACGCAGGATGACATGAATACCGACGTCGCTGAGTTCGGCATTGCCTGTGAAGCCTGTCACGGCCCGGGCCAGAAGCATGTCGAGACGATGAACCGCCCTGGCAGCGCAGAGGAGCATCGCCAGGGGCATCTCGACCTGGCCATTGTGAATCCCAAGAAACTGCCTCACCGGCGGGCTTCGCAGGTCTGCGGACAATGCCACGGCATCAGTACGTTTCAGAGTCGGGAAGAACTCGTGCGCTGGATCCATGGCGGCCCATCGTTTCGACCTGGAAACGACTTGACCGCCAGCCGGTTTCTTATTCGATTCAACCAGGATCGCGACACGCCGCAGATGCAGGATTACCTGAAAGCGCAACCCTGGTTTTTGGAGTTTGTCTTCTGGAACGACGGCATGGTTCGCACTGCCGGGCGAGAGTTTAGCGCTCTCATCGAATCGGCTTGCTACGAACGCGGCCAAATGTCGTGTTTTTCCTGTCATCGGATGCACAAGGCGGAAAGCGATCCACGGCCGCTGCGCACCTGGGCCAATGATCAATTGGAAGTGGGGAGGGACAACAATGAAGCCTGTTTGCAGTGTCACACGTCTTATCGAACGGCTCCCGACAAGCACAGTCACCATCTGGCCAGCTCATCAGGAAGCCAATGTTACAACTGCCACATGCCGTTTACGACCTACGGACTGATGAAAGCCATTCGCAGCCACCAAATCAGCAGTCCGAACGTGGCCTCCAGTCTTGAAACGGGACGTCCCAACGCCTGCAACCAATGCCACTTGAACAGATCTCTAAAGTGGGCTGCCGACCACCTGAAGGAATGGTACGGCATTTCAAGTCCCAAGCTGTCTGAAGAGCAGGAGACCATTGCCGCCTCTGTTCTCTGGACCCTGAAGGGTGATGCCGGACAACGAGCCCTGATGGCTTGGACCCTGGGATGGCAGCCCGCCCAGGACGCTTCGGGGTCCCGCTGGATACCACCCTTTCTATCCCAGTTGCTGGAGGATCCTTACGACGCGGTGCGGATGATTGCGTATCGCTCGCTGCGAGGCTTGCCACATTTCGAGAACTTCGACTATGACTTCGTTAGTTCTCCCTCCACGCGAGCAGCAGCCCGAAAGCAAGCGATGCTCATTTGGCGCCGGGCGTATGAGCGCAAACCATCATCCAATTTACAGGCTGTGCTTCTCGACGCTAACGGCTCCTTGCGCTGGGAAGTGTTTGATCGTTTGCTGAAGCAGCGAGACGACCGTCGTCTTGGCCTTGCGGAATGAGCTGACCCGACATCCGGTGATGAAGAACCAGCCTCAGTCTTTCGGGAGACTTCCTTCGCTGGTTGGTATTCTGGCACTTGCGCTTGGCAACCCTTTGTGGTCGGGATCGGTGGAGTACCAGAAGGCGCTCGCCAGCTTCAAGGCAGAGCGCTATCTGGAAGCGATGGTTGCCATTGGCAAGGCGATCGAACAGGAGCCTGGTAACGCGAATCACTACCAACTTCAGGGTGACATCTTTGCAGCCCTGCGGCAGTTCACTGACGCAGAGAAGAGCCTGCGCCGCGCTATCGAACTGCAGCCGGGGACGAGCGATTTCCACTACCGGCTCTCTGTTCTCTTGCTGAGAAGTGACCGGTTCGGAGAGGCAGCGGCCAGCCTGGAGAAAGCCATAGAACTCGATCCAGCTTCGCTCAAAGCCCGCTTTCTCCTCGGGAACATCGAATTTCTGCAACTGAACCATGACGAGGCAGCCTTGCAGCATCTAGCGACGGTGGCAAAAGCCGACCCGCGATACCCTTCGGTGCATTTTAGTCTTGGAAGAATATTCCTTAGGCGTGCACTGGACCGCGAAGCCGTCGAGGAGTTCAAAGCCGAGTTGCAGACGAATCCTGAGCATGCAGCGGCACGATTCCTCATGGCCAAAGCATTGCTCCGGGCGAGGCAACCTGTGGAAGCGCTCGGCCACTTCCAGGCCCTTCGGGGAAAGGACGTAGGCCAGGTGTTGCTCCACTACTTTCTGGCGAAGACCCACCACGCGCTGGAAAAGCCTGCGGAGGCGATCGAGGCGCTGCAGAAATGTATCGAGATGAATCCCGATTTCCCGGATGCTCACTTTCTGCTAGCCAGGATCTACCAAGAAGCTGGGCAGCTTGATCGGGCTGCCGAACGGATGTCTGTTTTCGAGAAGCTGCGAGAGAGGGAACAGCGCGGCCGCCCGATCGACGCAGTTCAGTAGCGAGCGGAACGAAACGCAAGTCCTGTTAACGGAACAGCAAGGAAAGCCTATTGTCTAAGACGGTGAATCTATGCCGGCTGGCCTTCGCGGTCTCTCTTGCGGTGTGGGCGCTTTATTCCATCCATGCGCGTACCGCTACGCAGATCCCCCAGGTGCCCCAGTTTACCGATGTCACAGCCACGGCCGGAATCAAGTTCGTGCATATCAATGGCCCCGAGGTAGAGAAGCAGTACCTGTTCGAAGCCAAAGGAGCTGGGCTCGGATTCTTTGATTTCGACAATGATGGCTGGCTCGATCTCTACATCGTACAAGGGTCAACAATGGAGAGGCTGCGAGCGGGCAAACATCCACATGGCTCGCTCTACCGAAACAAACGAGATGGAACCTTCGAGGATGTGACAGAGAAGGCTGGTCTGACGACTCCGGCTTGGGGAATGGGCGTCGCAATTGGCGACTACGACAACGACGGTTTTGCAGATATCTACCTGACGAACCTCAAGGAGAACGTTCTGTACCGGAACCAGGGCGATGGAACATTTCGCGATGTCACGTCGCAGGCTGGTGTCAGCAATGGAGGGTGGAGTTCCTCGGCAGCCTTCGGCGACTACGACCGAGACGGTGATCTGGATCTCTACGTTTGCAACTACATTGCCTACGACTGGAATCGTCTACCCTTACCAGGGTCGTTGCCGTCCTGTTTTTACCATGGCGTGGCAGTGCCTTGCGGGCCGTTGGGGTTGAAGGGCGGCGCCAACGTTCTCTATCGAAACAACGGAGATGGCACGTTCACCGACGTCACCGAGAAATCGGGTGTTAACGTCAACAATCACTATTTCTCTTTGGGAGTCGTTTGGGCCGACCTGGACAATGACGGAGACCTCGACCTCTACGTAGCCAACGACAGCACGCCCAGTCAGCTCTTTGTAAATCAAGGCGATGGAGCGTTTAAGGAAACTGGATTCCTCAGTGGCCTCGCCACTGACGCCGATGGCGACTTCCAAGCCGGCATGGGTGTCGACGCGGCGGATTACGATAACGACGGCCTTCTGGATGTGTTCAAAACAAACTTTGCGAACGACTACAACACGCTCTACCACAATCAGGGCAAGCTGTACTTCGAGGACGTCACTGCGGAAGCCAAGCTGCTCCAGCCTGGGTGGGTGCTCGTGGGGTGGGGTACCGCCTTCCTTGACCTCGATCACGATGGCTGGAAAGACATTGTCCACGCCAATGGGCACATCTATCCCTTCTTGATTGGGTCACGGTGGTCGGAGTCTTACTACCAGCCCACATCTCTTTATCTCAATCAAAAAGACGGTACGTTTCTAGATGTCGGAAAACTGGCGGGACGCGACTTGCAGAAAGAGGGACTTGGTCGTGGATTAGCCTTTGCAGACTTCGACAACGATGGCGACCTCGATTTCATCATTGCCAATCTGAACAGCTCGCCACGGCTGATGAGACACGAAGGCATGGCAGAAAGGCACTGGGCGATGTTCAAAGCGCTAGGAGTCAAGAGTAACCGCGATGGCATTGGCGCTCGTATCACGGTCGTAACGGGTTCGTTGCGCCAGATCGGGGAGATCAAGAGAACGGTGGGCATCTATTCGGCTAGCGACCCTAGAGCTCACTTTGGGCTGGGACAAGCATCAGAAATCGATCGTGTGCGCGTCGAATGGCCGAGCGGAACCGTCCAGGAGTTCAGCCATGTTGCTGCTGACAGGCACTACCTGATTGACGAGAAGGGCGGGTTGCGGCGTGGGTTGTAACATCCGGTTCGCAGTACTCCGTAACGACAAGACAGCAAAACCCGGAGCGCCAGAGGACTGGCGCGATCCAAAACTGAAGATCAGGCAGACCAAGCCACCTTCCTTCAATAGAAGGTCCATCGGATCACATCCCCTCAGGAGGAACATTTTGAACAAAGCTGACATCAACCGCAGAACGTTTCTAGGCCGGGCAACCACCGTCGCTGGCGCAGCTCACCTGATGACGCCGGTGGCCGCATCGCAGTCTGAAGCGCCGCGTCGGCCGAAACCAAGCGCCTTGGCCCGGCCGAAGGCGCGACCTGTTTGCTATACCGACGAGTGGCGGCGCACGCAGCCGGATTTTGCCGTGTATCTTCCGCCGAAACCGCTGCAGAGGGATGGATACAACGATCATTTTCTAGTCGATGTCACTCCTGGCGGCGACCTGTTGGCCATGTGGACTCAGGCAACCTACGAAGGAGCGCGAGACTTGCATGTGGTCTTTTCTCGCAGCTCGGACGGCGGGCAAAGCTGGTCGCAGCCCCAGGAAATGGCGGGCGCCGAGGAGGGACCGGGCATGGTGTCCACCTTCGGTTTCCCGGTCATCAGCCGGAAAGGCCGCATCTATTGTTTTTTCAACAAGCACCTCATGGCAACCGATGGCGGCAGCTACATCACGGGAATCATGCGCTGCAAGTACTCCGATGACGATGGCCGAACGTGGAAGACTGGGGTTGACATCCGCCAACGCCGCACCCGCTTCGATCATCCGGACCCCAACGTCGGTTGCAAAACCATCGTGTGGCAGAAGCCGATTCGGGATGCGAAGGACCGGGTGATTGTGGGCTTCAGCCGCTGGAGCAGTCTCCAGGTCTTTCCTCGGCCGGTTGGAGGTAATCGCAACCACCTCGACACGCAATGCGAATTGATGCGCTTCGACAACATCGATGAGAGCCCCGCGCCGAAAGACATCCAGATTACCTGGCTGCCCAGGGAAGAGGGTACGATTCGGGTGCCGCCGCCGATCGAGCCGGAGCGCTCGAAAGGCTACAGCCTCGCCGAAGAGCCGGGTATCGTCTTACTGCCGGATGGCCGTCTGTTCATGACCATGCGAACCGTGACAGGGCGCATCTGGTATACGGTCTCGGAAGACGACGGCGCAAGTTGGCGCACCCCAGAGATATTGCGCTATCGCGACGGAGGCCGGCAAGTGGAGCATCCCAAATCGCCTCCTCCTCTGTACCGCTTGAGCAATGGCCGCTACCTGCTCTTCTTCCACAACCACGACGGGCACCAGTACGGCGCGACGGGTCCGTGGGACATGGATGCGCGCCGGCCGTTGTTCCTGACCGTCGGCGAGTTCCGTCCGAAGGCGCATCAACCCTTGTGGTTCAGCGCGCCCAAGTTGTTCTGCGACACGCAGGGGGTTGGCGTCGGGCAGGAGAATCTCTTCTGGCTGGCGATGTATGCGAGTTTGACCGAGCGTGGAGGCCAACGCATCTTCTGGTACCCCGACCGCAAGCACTTCCTGCTGGGCAGGACCATCACCGACGAATTCCTGGCGGACAGGGTCGTTCCGGCGTGAGCGCAGGGGAAAGGTCCCGCTGCCAGCGATTCGGCGGTTGGACTGTGGCTTTGCGTCGCGCAGACCTGTGCTGTGTGCAGGTCTGCGAAGCGAGCTGGTACGAGCTCAGGTTCAGAACGGTGCGGTGGCGCCTGCGTTGATTCTGTGGGTCTGGGTGAAGAAGTGCGTGTCGAAGCTAAATGCTTTGCGACACGCGAGGTTTCAAGCCGCACACCCGCAGAAAGCGCGGGATCTGCGCCACGCAAAGCGCCGGGCAAGTTTCCGGTGTCTCGACCAGAGCCTCGCCTTCAGAAACGCGGCCTCGACTCGAATCGCTTTTTCCACTTTCGAGTCAGTTTTTCAGCCTCTTTCTTCTCGTTGGCGGAAAGCTCTGCCGCCAGCGTGTCGCGGGGGGCTTTGGAATCTGGAATGGTCTCGGAGGCGAGATTGAACCAGGCGTAGGCGTAAATGCGATTTTTGGGAACGCCCTCTCCTTTCAAGTATCGGCCCCCCCAGATTGTGCATTGCCTCGGGCAGACCCCGTTCGGCCGCCAGCTGAAACAATCGCACGGCTTCCGCGTCATCGTGTGGCACGCCACGGCCTTCGTTGTACAAGAGGCCGAGGTTCGACATCGCCTGAGCGATGCCTTGCTCGGCAGCCAAGCGGTACCACTTGGCTGCCTCAGTGTCGCTCTTAGAGGGTGTTTAAAAATCCGATGATAGATCGGAAACCGCTGGACAAGTGAGATTCGATGCATTAAAAGAACATGGGAACCCAGACCAACAGCGAGGTCTCCCCTGTCGACTCCGATTGAAACGCAGC
>VFZK01000117.1 GCA_016871215.1 Acidimicrobiia bacterium
CGACCAGTTCCAGTTGGCTCAATCTGGTGGAACGCTGGTTTGCCGAATTGACGTCCAAACGAATCCGCCGTGGTTCATTCCGCAGTGTCCCCGACTTGATCAAGGCGATGGAGGAGTTTTTACAGGTGTGGAATGAAAAGCCGAAACCCTTTGTTTGGACAGCCACGGTCGAATCCATCGTGGCAAAACTCTCGCGGTGTCGTCAGACTCTTGAGCAAATTCAGCCCGGTTGTACTCAACCCAGAACCAGAAAACCTCAAAACCAATTGTCCATCTACTTCTTGGACACTACACTAGCGCTCGTGTCACTGAGTCTGGCGTTCCCGATGCAGCGCCCTGCCGGAAGCGGGCAGACCGCCTGGGCGGAAGAGGTCGCACGTTCCTCCTGGGCTTCCCGAATTCCAGACGATTCAAGGTGGCGCTGGTTTCACCCTGCCGGTTCGGCACAGGAAATCCGCCTGCTCCAGCCGTACCGGGACACGCAGAAGCCACACTCACTCGCGCCTGAAGCCGAGACGCCAGCGTCCGGCAGCGCGTTCATCGTGGCGGGAAAGGCAATACAATGGATGCCGCAATCCCTTCGACAGATTCTGTCTCGCCATCTCGGCGAACTCAGGGCGGGAATTGCGGAGGTCCGCAGTCAGGAATTCGTGGCGCCGTCCGATAGGTTCCGGCTGGAACAAATCGCTCTGCAACGGCGCAGCCGTGCATCCAAAGGCCTCGAGTCGCGCCCGAAATTCGCCCAGACTGCCAGGGACTTCGGCGCACTGGCACAGGCCATGTTTCTCCTGAACTTGCCGGAGGCTGGCGCCTCGAGGGTCTTAGCCCTTGACGAAGCGATTGCGCGCCATAGCGCAGCCTTTCGAATCGTGGTGTATGATGCGGGAGAGGCTGGCGGGAGCCGTTATGACATGGTGCAGTCCTTAAGGGAGATGAGGCAACGTCGCACTGCACTTTCGGAACGCTTCGCTGAAATTGGAAGCGCCGATCTGGAATCGGCATCTGTTTCATTGGACCCCAGATCGCCGGCGTTTGGAGTCGCGGCTCTGGTGTACTCGCACGCCATCAACGACACGGCGAGGGCTTGGCTCGGAATCTGGCAGGCGGCAAACGGGGACATGTCAGGCCAGCCTCTCCTGGGATCACAACCCTAAGTATCACTATGTTAAGTCTTGTCCCGATACTTTGGGTGGCGCACACATGGCGCAGTTTGTCATGTGTGCGTACGGTACGCATACATTGCAAAAAGCACGATGTATGCGCCACCCGAAGAGACTGAACAAAGTAATACTGGCCTGAACGATTCATGAATCGGCAAACGGGCCGGTCGCTGTAGACTTCAGCCCTCCGATGGCGCTCCGCGAACGAGCTGCGCGACGCTCAGACATCCGGTTTCGCCGAAAGGCAGGCCAGAGCCATCCAAGAGGAGTGTCCGATTCTCGCAATGTGTGTCAACGGCCCCGGTTGCGGTCGCGCAGAAATCCCGCCTGAGTCTAGACTGGCGGACTCAGCACCCGATTTGCGCTTTCCACATACCTGCCATGGAAATCTCGATGTAGCCTGCTTGCTAGCCTGAGGCAAATCGCTTGGAACGTCCGGGAGCTCGGGCAAGACGAACGAAGGGACAGCCGCGTTGGAAAGGAGCGAATAGCCTTATGTTGAAACGAGCTCTCATCAGTGTCTCGAAGAAGGATGGGATCGTTGAGTTTGCGCGGGGCCTGGCAGAATTGGGGACCGAAGTCGTCTCGACCGGCGGAACGGCCCGGGTACTTCGCGAGGCGGGGATTTCCGTAAGAGACATTCCCGAGCTGACCGGGTTTCCCGAGATCCTGGATGGCCGTGTCAAAACGCTGCATCCCAAGGTGCACGGTGGCTTGCTAGGGATCCGGAGCAATCCGAGTCACCAGAAGCAGATGGCACAGCAGGGCATCAGTCCGATCGATCTCGTCGTCGTCAACCTTTATCCGTTCGAAGAAACCGCGGCGAAACCTGGAATCGACTTCGACGAAGTGATCGAGAACATCGATATTGGCGGGCCTTCGATGATCCGCTCGGCCGCGAAGAACTTCCATGACGTGGCAGTGATCGTCGATCCAGCTGACTATGGTTGGGTGCTCCAGGAACTGAGGCAAAGCCCGTCTGGCCTCTCAGTTGCCGCGCGGTTTGGGTTAGCGCGCAAGGCATTTGGCTTGACCGCAAGATACGACGCTGCCATCGCCTCGCACTTATTCCAGCGACACTATGAAGAAGGTCGCTTCGAGCTAAAGGAGGGCTTCCCGCAGAGGCTGCTCCTCTCGCTGGAGAAAGTCAGCGATTTGCGTTACGGTGAGAATCCCCACCAGCGAGCCGCCTTCTACCGAGAAGACTCGGCTTTTGCCTCAGTTCTCGCCGATGCCGAGCAGCTTCAGGGAAAAGAGCTGTCGTTCAATAACCTGATCGACTTGAACGCTGCTTTCCAGCTGTCTGGCGAGTTCGAAGAGGCCTGCGCAGTCATCATCAAGCACACCAACCCATGCGGCGTCGCGACTTCCAGCCTCACTCAAGCTGATGCGTATGCTAAGGCCAGAGAGTGCGATCCGCTTTCGGCATTTGGATCGGTGCTAGGCTTCAACCGGCCAGTCGAAAAAGAGACAGCCCAGGAGATTGCGTTGACGTTTGTGGAAGCCATCATCGCTCCCGGGTTCTCTGCAGAGACCCTCAGTCTGCTGGCTTCCAAGAAAAATCTACGGCTTCTCAGATATAAGAGCTCCGAGACGGCATTTCAACCTTTGGATTACAAGCGCGTCGAGGGAGGGTTGCTCGTTCAAGAGGTTGACCGAAGGCAGATTTCACGTGCAGAGTGGAAGGTGGTAACCGAGCGGGCTCCATCCAGCGAAGAGAGCGACGCCCTCGCGTTCGCCTGGAAGGTGGTGAAGCATGTGAAGTCCAATGCCATCGTTTACGCCAGCGGAGGCCGGACGATTGGCATCGGAGCCGGGCAAATGAGTCGTGTGGATTCTGCACAAGTTGGCATCTCCAAAGCCAGGCTTCCCATCCAAGGTTCTGTTCTGGCTTCGGATGCGTTCTTTCCGTTCCGAGATGGAGTCGATGTGGCTGCCCGTGTCGGCGTTCGCGCCATTATCCAGCCTGGAGGGTCGGTCAAGGACTCAGAAGTTATCCAGGCTGCGAACGAGCATGGAATCGCGATGGTCTTCACCGGAATCCGGCATTTCAAGCACTGATCTAAATGCCAACAGGGTCTTGAGAAGGTCGTAAACTCGGGCTTACGGCTGGGCTACTGAGGCAAATGGACAGACCGCACGTCAGCAAGGGCTCGACTTCGACCCGAGCGCAGGCGAGACCCTGCGGTGTCTTGCAGCTGTCGATGGGGTTGTCCAGATACACCGATGTGGGCCGTTCGCGAAAACGCCAATCTGGCTTAGAGTTTGACGGCCTTCTTTCCACATGGGATAATCGACTGAAAATTTCGATAAGGACTGGTTTCATGAGACCTTCACCTGAACGGAAGAACGAATGGGAGACAGGCCTCGCCCTGCTGGCCGCTCTGCTGGTTCTGTACCCAGAGGGAACGCTAGCAGCTCAGAAGGCCTCCGGAAACCAGCAGAAGGAAACCAAGCCGGCAGACCCGTCTTCGGCCAACCGGCGCGCCGCGGCTTACTACCATTTTAGTCTGGCGAGAAACTACGAAGAAAGCGGCAGCTTTTTGAACGCGGTCGATGAATATCGAAAGGCGATCGAGCAGGATCCGCAGTCTGCCAACCTTTATACCGAGTTCGCCAACGCCTACCTGCGCAATCGCCAGCTAAACAATGCGATTCGCGAGGCAGAGAATGCCATCCGGGTCAATCCAGAAAGTCTCGAGGCCCATCGTTTGCTGGGAAGCATCTACTACAACATCGTTCGCAACGAGGATTCCAGCCGCACGCCCGCGGCCAGCGAGTACCTGAAGAAGGCGATCCGCGAGTACGAGAAAATCTGCAGCCTCGATAACTCGGATACGAACTCGCTAGTCGTGTTGAGCCTGCTTTACCGATACGACGGACAAGGCGAGAAGGCTGTTGAAACCGCCAAGCGCTTGCTCGAAAAAGCGCCCTCTTCTGAGGCCGGGCTGGCTAACCTGGCTCAAATTTACTCCGAGCAAGGCAACACCCAGGAGGCGATCAATGTTTTCAAGAAGGCTCTCGAAGTCAACCCGAACTCGCCGCGCATTCTGGAGCAAATGGCGATTGCCTATGAGCAGCTGAAGGACTATTCGAACGCGATTCGCACCTACCGCCAGGCGATCGCGCTGGATGAAGACAGCCTGGAATTGCGCAAAGGATTGGCGGAGGCCCTGCTCGACAACAAGCAGGACGAAGAAGCAGAAAAAGAATTCTTGAAGATTCTGGAAGCCGATCCCGACGAGGGCGTAGCCTATTTTCGTCTTGCCCAGATTTACAAGAACCGGCGCGAGTTCGATAAAGCATTGACCCATTTCAACAAAGCTGGTTCGATCCTGGTGACGAACCTCGAGATTAGGTTCAATATCGCGCTGTTCTACGAAGAACTTGGAAAGTACGAGAAGGCGGAGGAACGGTTTCAGCAGCTGCTGAAACTGACGGAGAAGCCTGCCGCCAGTTACTCAGCCTCCGAAAAGCAAAATCGCAGTGCGTTTCTGACCCACGCCGGTTATGTATCACAGCAGTTGGAGAAGTATCCTCAGGCGATCGCCTACTTTACGGAACTCAAAACCATCAATCCAGACAACCGGCCGCGTGCCGAGGGATACATCATCGACACGCATCGGGCAGCCAAACAATTGGACAAAGCACTGGCTGCCGCCGACAGCGCTACGAAGGCCTACCCAAGCGACAAAGATTTGAAGCTGCTCCAGGCAGATTTGCTCAGCGAAGCGGGCAAGGGTACGCAGGCGATTGAGAATCTGCAGAAAATGCTGGAGGGTTCGGAAGACGACGCCAAGATCTACTCAGCCATGATCCAGGTGTACCAGCGCGACAAGAAGTTCAAAGATGCTGAGAGGACTCTGATCGGCGCGGAGAAGTTCTTCAAGAACGAAGAGGGTTACCACTTCATGTTGGGGTCGATGTACGAACGACAGAAGGAATACGACAAGGCGGAGAGCATCTTCAAGAAGCTGATCGCGCTGAATCCCAAACATGCTCCCGGGCTGAATTACTTGGGCTACATGCTGGCAGATCGTGGAGTCCGGCTTGAGGAATCACTGGAACTGATCAAGAAAGCCGTCGACTTAGATCCGAACAACGGAGCCTATCTCGATAGCCTAGGCTGGGCGTACTTCAAGCTGGGGAAGGTTGATGAGGCGGAGACCTATCTGAAAAAGGCATTAGATCGTGTTCGAAAAGATCCCACGATCCACGACCATCTCGGCGATGTCTACTACCGCAAAGGCCAGTATGCTGAGGCCAGAGCCGCTTGGGAGAACTCGCTGGCGAACGGACAGGACGAAGAAGAATCCAAGAAGGTCCAAAAGAAGATTGAGGATTTGAAGATCAAGCTCGCATCGCTGGAAAAGAAGTAGTTCCAGCCAGAACGCGTCTTACCAAGCTCAATCGTCTTCGATTGAGCTTTTTTATGCCCAAAGCCCCGCGCACGATCGTTCTGAGGAGCTTCGCAAAAATCAACCTGGGCCTCCAAGTCATCGGGAAACGCCCGGATGGCTACCATGAGGTCCGCACGGTCTTGCAGACGATTGATCTGCATGACCAGTTAGTTCTCGAGCGAACGCGGATGCCGGGCATCCACTTCGGCAGCAACGCACTGGAAATCGATCCGGTCGACAACCTGGTAACCCGCGCCATTCGGATCTTCCTGCGGCGCGCGAAGGTATCGGGTGGAGTGAGAGCGCGGCTCGAGAAGGTCATTCCAATCGCCGCCGGCTTGGGGGGCGGCAGCAGCAACGCCGCTGCAACCTTGCTGGGGTTGGCGAGATTGTTCCGGCTCGATCTCGGCCCGAGCGACCTGCTTCCTTGGGCCGTGAAACTAGGCTCCGATGTCCCCTTCTTTTTGCTGGGCGGAACGGCGCTTGGAGTTGGACGTGGTTCTGAAGTCTACCCACTGCCAGAACCGCCGGAAAGGCACGTCCTGTTGGCGATTCCGAGTCGGGGCACATCGACTGAAAAGGCCTATAGCAGCCTGAGTTTGCAATTGACAAAGGCCCACCCGGAAAGTATGATTCCGCGTTTCTGTTCAGGGTTTTGGACCGGGCTGGAACACCAGAGGTCGCAGGACAACGATTTCGAGACCATCTTCTTCGAGAGTTTTCCTCGGTTGAGAAGAGTCAAAGCCGAGTTCCTGGCAGCGGGCGCGCTGGCTGCAGGCTTAACAGGAAGCGGATCGGCACTTTTTGGGCTTTTCGGGCGAAGCGGGGAATTGAAGCGTGCGATCGCGGGAATGGCTCGGTTGGACCTTCAATTAGTTCGGACTCGTACCTTGAAGCGGGCAGCTTATCGCTCGGCGCTGGTCGAGTGCTTGCGCTGAATAGTTTGGGGCGTCGTCAAGCGGTAAGACACAGGTCTTTGGAACCTGCATTCGGAGGTTCGAATCCTCCCGCCCCAGCCAGAAGCCTCTCCCCAGCTGGCCAGCAGCCGCGCTGCAGACCAACCCTGGATACAAGCGGAGTTATCGGAAGTTGAACGACGAACTAAAGATCTTCACGGGCACGGCTCATCGGGCCCTGGCAGAACAAATCTGCAGCTCACTGAAATTGCCACTCGGCAACTCTTCGGTCACCCGCTTCAGCGACGGCGAAGTCTATTTCCAGATCCTGGAAAACGTTCGAGGCGAGGATGTTTTCGTCATTCAGCCGACCTGCCGGCCGGTAGACACGACGTTGGTCGAGCTCCTGTTGATGATCGATGCGTTCAAGCGCTCCTCGGCAAGAAGGATCACAGCGGTGCTACCTTACTTTGGCTATGCGCGCCAGGATCGGAAAGACAAACCCCGCGTGCCGATTTCCGCCAAGCTGGTGGCCAACGTCTTGTCGACCGCGGGAGCTAATCGCGTCCTGACCATGGACTTGCACGTGCCTCAGATTCAGGGTTTCTTCGACATTCCGGTGGATCATCTCTTCGCGGCCCCAGTGCTGGTGGACTATTTTCAGAAGCTGAACCTGCCGGACCTGATTGTCGTTTCGCCGGATGCAGGAGGCGTCGAGCGAGCCCGCGCCTACGCCAAGAAGCTCAATTCGCATCTTGCCATCATCGACAAACGCCGCGTGGACGCCAATATCGCCGAGGTTGTCCACATTGTCGGCGACGTCGAGGGCAGGACGGCATTGATCGTAGACGACATGATCGACACGGCGGGAACCTTGGTGAAGTCGGCCGAGGCCCTCCTGAAACAGGGTGCCAGGAAAGTCTATGCGTGCAGCAGCCACCCCGTGTTTTCGGGTCTGGCCGTGCAGCGCATTCGAGAATCTTGTCTGGAAGAAGTGGTCGTGACCAACTCGATCCCCGTTTCCAGGGAAGCTGAGGAAACCCGCAAAATCCGCGTCCTGAGCGTGGCTGAGCTGCTAGGGAAGGCAATCCGCTCGATCCACGAAGAGAGTTCTGTCAGTTCGCTGTTTATCTAGCCCAGAGCTCAATGATAGGTGCAGAGCTGGGTGAATGAGAAACCCGGCCTGGACACTGAAAGTAAAGGAGCTTCGTCATGGCACAATTCATCGTCTCGGCCGACTCGCGCGAAAAGCGCGGAAAGAACGCCGCCCGGCAACTACGTCGGTCTGGAAAAATCCCCGCCGTGCTTTACGGAAACAACGAGAGTCCCATAGCCGTGTCGGTCAGCCCCAAGGAACTGTCTTCCATTCTGAATTCCTCATCCGGCCACAACACCATCTTCACGCTGGGCTTTCAGGACGCCAAAACCAGCGTGATGCTGAAAGATTGGCAGTTTGATCCAATCAAAGGCCATCTGTTGCATGCAGACCTTGTTCGCATCGCCTTGGACAAGGTCCTGCAGGTGAACGTTCCCGTCAACGCAGTCGGTGAGGCGAAGGGCGTGAAGCTGGAAGGCGGCATTTTCGAGTTCGTATTAAGGACCGTTGAGGTGGAATGTCTGCCGTCCGATATTCCTGAGAACATCTCCATTGATATTTCCGAACTCTCCATCGGATCGAATCTTCGAGTCTCCGACCTCAAGGTCGATCCCAAAATCAAGATCCTGTCCGATTCCGAACTGGTCGTGGCCCACGTGATTGCTCCGAAGGAAGAGAAGGTTGCGGAACCAGCAGCCGAGGCGGTCGTCGCTGAGCCCGAAGTAATCAAGAAAGGCAAGGTCGCGTCCGAGGAAGAAGGAGAACCCGCAAAAGGAGAGGAGAAGAAGGAAAAAGAGAAGAAGTAGACCGGCGGTATTTGGAATGCCCTTGCCCCATGAACTCTGGAACGCTTGTGGTGGGTTTGGGAAACCCGGGTTCGCAGTATCGAGAGTCGCCGCATAACCTGGGTTTCGAAGTTCTAGACAGGCTGGCAACGAGGCTGCAAGCCCATTGGAAGAACGAATGTCTTGCGTTCGTCGCACGGGCAGAGCAGGACGCGAAGCTGTTGATTCTGGCAAAACCGCTGACCTGGATGAACCTGTCGGGACGGTCTGTGAAGCTGGTGCTCGAGTATTACGGCGTGGCGCTAGCTCAGCTCGTCGTGGTGTGTGACGATTTGGCCTTGCCGTTTGGCAGAATCCGGATCCGTGCTCATGGAGGGCCAGGAGGACACAACGGGCTTAAGTCCATCATCGAATCGGTTGGCAGCGACCAGTTTGCGCGGATGCGGCTCGGCATTCATCCCGGCGAGCCGGTGGCCGATGCCGCTGAATACGTACTCCAGCCTATTCCGGAGCAGTTTGCACCGCTGGCCTCGACAATGGTCGAGCAGGCAACTCTGGCGGTCCTGACCATCGTTCAGCAGGGTTTGATGCCAGCCATGAACTATTTCAACCGCCTGTCGATCGGCGAAACGAATCGCACAGGGTTAGAGGAGCTGTAATGCGCAATTATGAAATCATGTTCATCGTGAGACCGGGCTCCACCGAAGAGGAGACCGACAAGCTCATTACTGCGATGGAAGGCGTCGTCACCTCGCACAAGGGCGAAGTGATCGAGGTGGAGAAGATGGGCAACAAGAAGCTTGCCTATCGCATCGACAAGTTCGATGAGGGTTACTACGTCCTTTTCAAGCTGAAAGCTGGCGGAGAGTGTGTCAAAGAGTTCGAACGCAGGCTGCGAGTGGCCGATTCGGTCGTCCGCTACATCACCGTTCGTGTCGATGAAGACCTGAAACGTGTGGAGAAAATCCGGGCAGCGCGCTTGAAAAAAGTGAAGAAGAAGGCCTCGCGAAAGATAGGAGAGGCCGCGCCTTCGGCGATTTGAACCTGCGCGAACTGGCTGGAGCTTCCCAGGCAGGCCAGCCGGCGCGAACCGTTTGAATCGTTCGGTAGACTGAAGGAGACAAAGCCAGCAAGTAGCTCGATGGAATTGAGAATCTTACAGGAGACCCAACAATGCCACCCTTCATCCGAAAGCCGGCTGCGCCCGGTGGGCCGAAACGGCAGTTCGTCAGACGCAAGAAGGTTTGCAAGTTTTGCGTCGACAAGATCGACTACATCGACTACAAGGATACCCGTTTGCTGTTCCAGTTCATTCCCGAGCGCGGAAAGATCTTGCCGCGGCGCATCTCGGGCGTTTGCGCGCCTCATCAGCGGAAACTGATGGAAGCCCTGAAGCGTGCCCGCAACATCGCGCTGCTCCCGTTCACCACGAACTAGCTTTTGACTTGTCCTTCAGGAGTGGATCATTCCATGGAAATCATTCTTCGAGAGAGAATCGACAATCTCGGCGTGCGAGGTGATGTCGTTAAGGTCAGCCCCGGCTATGCCCGCAACTACCTGCTGCCCAAGAAACTGGCCGTGCTGGCCACCCCGGCTAACATGAAGCAGATCGAGCAGGAGAAGGCCGCGGCCGTCCGCCGCGAAGCCATCGAGCGAAAGGACGCTGAAGCCCTTG
The DNA here is from genome assembly GCA_016871215.1 of Acidimicrobiia bacterium. Lineage (GTDB taxonomy): Bacteria > Acidobacteriota > Terriglobia > Versatilivoradales > Versatilivoraceae > VFZK01. The sequence continues at coordinate 10,013 of VFZK01000117.1, forward strand.
CTCAACAACTGTCGCAGGTTGTCGTGCAGGCGACCCGCAAGGTGGGCGAAAACGACGTCCTCTACGGTTCAGTCACCGCTTTGGATATCGCCGAGTTGCTCGCGGCGCAAGGCTTCACCATCGACCGCCGCAAACTCGACCTTCCGGAGTCTATCAAGTCGCTGGGCCAGCACGATGTTCCGCTCAAGCTGCATCGGGAGGTGACAGCCTTCATCAAAGTCGAGGTTCTCAAGGAAGAGTAGGCTGCGACGCCTGCTCGTTCCGCCTCCTGCCTCCTCCGTCCTGCCGGCCGCGCCGACGGGGCGGAATGTCGCTCAACCGCTCCTTCCTCGATTCTAGTCGTACTTCCATGCCAGCTGACGTCACCCTGGAAAAAGGGCTGCCTCACAATCTGGAAGCTGAGCGCAGCATTCTTGGTGCGATCCTCCTCGACAACGCTCTGCTGAACCAGGCTGTCGAATTGCTTCGGGCCGAAGACTTCTACGCCGGCAGCCATCGCCTTATTTACGAGCAGATGCTGAGCCTGTCTGAAAAAAGCCTGGCCATCGATTACATTACCCTCTGCGAAGAACTGAATCGGTCCAACCAACTGGAGAACGCAGGAGGGCGGTCCTTCATTTCTTCGTTGATTGACGGCGTGCCCCGGCTCGCGAACCTCCAATTTTACGCCCGCATCGTTCAGGAAAAAGCGACCCTCAGAAACCTGATTCGCTGCTCCAACAAGATCATTACCGACTGCTACGAGCAGGACCAGGATGCCGGCGCCATCCTCGACGCTGCCGAAAAATCCATCTTCGACCTTGCCGAGCTGAAGGTTCGCAGCGGATTGGTCCCTCTCACCGAGATCGCCAAGGAAACGCTCAAGAAAATCGAGATCGCCTCAAAGCAGAAAACGATGGTGACCGGCATTCCCACCGGTTACACGCGGCTGGACGAGATGACTTCGGGCCTTCAACCATCCGACCTGATTATCGTCGCGGCCCGCCCCTCCATGGGAAAGACGGCTTTCAGTCTGAACATTGCCACCCACGCCGCGATCAAGGCTGAAAAGAGCGTCGCCGTTTTCAGCCTCGAGATGTCCATGCATCAGCTCATGCTGCGCATGCTCTGTTCTGAAGCCCTGATCGACGCGCACAAGCTGCGCACCGGATTTCTGTCGCGCGAGGACTGGCACAAGATCCCGAGAAAGCTGGGCGAACTGTCTCGTGCCAAGATGTTCATCGACGACACGGCCGGCATCACTCTGCTGGAGATGCGCGCCAAATGCCGCCGCCTGATGGCCGAGCGGGGACTGGATCTCGTTGTCGTAGACTATCTTCAACTCATGTCGGGCGGCAAATCGCGGTTCGAGAATCGCCAGCAAGAAATCTCCAGCATCTCGCGGGGTCTGAAAGGACTTGCCAAGGAACTGAACATCCCCGTCATCGCGCTCTCGCAGCTCAGCCGCGCGCCCGAGCAGCGTACAGGTGATCACCGCCCGCAGTTGTCCGACTTGCGCGAGTCTGGCTCAATCGAACAGGATGCTGACGTAGTGGCCTTTATCTTTCGCGAGGAGGTCTACAAGAAGGACGACGAAGGCAAAAAAGGAATCGCAGAAATCATCATCGCGAAACAACGCAACGGCCCCATTGGTTCCGTTGAACTGGCATTCATCCGCGAGTACACACGTTTCGAAAATCTCTTCCGCGAGCGCGACTGAGCCCATCTCCTGTTGCCGCGAGGCCATCGAACGGATGGGTTCGCAGTTACGCGTATCTGACGTCCTCGGGCTCAGACACGTTCCACGGGTTAATCCAATAGTCGATGGTGCGCCAGAGGCTGCGAGAGTGCCTGAAGAAGGCAACGGAACTGATTGCGGCAAGACCCGAAAAGAACGCCAGTTGAAATCGATCTGGGATATCGCGGAACACCACTAGGGACACGAGAACCACGGTCCAGTGGCGCCATAGTTGATGTAGATAAAGCCGACGAAGTATCCCGACTCCGGGTAGAACGTCATTCCACAGGAAGGACAGTGCTTGTTCATGTCAAACCAGGCAAAACTGGAACGGAACAAGCGCCCCAGCCGGCAGCTCGGACACCTCAACAGCAAGAAAGACTCGATCCTCGCTCGCAAACCCGTCACCTGAGGGCTAAACGGTTAAAGCCGGAAAGGCGGCGCTCTCGCCGAGCCGAGACTCGCGACGCCCCTTCCTCGCCAGGCGGCCAGCTCCAGGCAAATCTAACCGGCCTGGGAGATCCTACTCGTCTGCTTCATCTGCGAAATACCGCCGCTTGATGTCTTTCTCCGAGCCAGCTCGGAAATGGGCCGGCACCCACTGGCGCCAATCTTCGAAGAGGTCTTGCGGCTTCCAGGTGTTCAGCGCCGCCGTGCCAAACTGTTCGATGTGCCGCGCCACAGACTCCCGGAAGCGATGGTGGGCAAAAAGCCGCATGAACTCGCCAAAGTAGATATCGGCTACGCGCTTGTCGCCGCGAATCACCACCATGTTTTCGTCGTTGCTGCTCACGCTCGCCTCACTCCAGTTGGCGGACCCCGTAAGCGTCACCGGCTCGGCGCCGAGCGGGTCGAGCAGCATGAACTTCGTGTGCACCCAGTTCACGTTGACGCCAATCGGGCTGGACTCCTTGTGCCAGCCGTCAATCCAGTCCACGAAAATGCGCTCGCCCAGTGCCATGCCGATATTCGGATGGCGGCGGATGCGCTGGATCTCGTCAATGGCAGCGGCCCGGGCGGCCGCATTGCCACAGAGATCCTGTACAGCTATCTGGAAGATAGGAGCAGAATCGTCAAGACCTTTTCCATGCAGGCGCTGGCGGACCTGGCGATTCAGGATCCTGAGCTAAGAGGTTCGATTGTTGAGCGACTAGAGGAATTGACGCGAACCGGGAGCCCGGCGATGAAAAGCCGAGGTAAGAAGCTGCTGGCCCGGTTGGCGCGGCCGCAAGGTGGTCGAAGGAGAAGCAGGGCGAACGCATCTAAAGAGGGCTGGACAAATCTGCATCCATATGCTATGACGACAAGGGGAAATAGCTCCAATGCGATCTCCGGAGCCCTTGTTCATATCCCCACTCAAGCCCACCGCCAGCAGTTCTGGCAATCTCATGGGAGGGTTGCTCGACCAGCTGAAGCAAGTTAAGGATCCCCGCGTCGATCCTACCAAGCGCCATCTGCTGTCCGATATTCTGGCCATCGCCATCTGTGCGGTGATTTGCGGAGCCGATGAATGGACCGAAATGGAAGCCTTTGGGAAAGCCAAACAGCCTTGGTT
>VFZK01000118.1 GCA_016871215.1 Acidimicrobiia bacterium
AAACCGTCCAGTGGGAACTGCTCGACCGCGGTGAATTGCACCTGGTCCGACTGCAACCACCCCAGCCAGCGACCAAAAAACGGGCTCCCAGGCTTGCGTAGCCGCCCGGGGGTTTTGCAGCGGAATCAGATCAAGGGAATCGACCTTGGGGCCAACGACTATGTCGTCAAACCCTGCGGGCTCTACGAGCTTTTTGAGATCGTGGCCCGGGTGAATCGCTTTCTGGACACCAAAGGCGGTTATTTGCGGAAAGTGGAGGAAGAGAAGTTCATTACCCTGCGGGGCGCTGCCAACACGGTTTGCCACGAAATCAACAATCCCCTCACCGCGATCGTCGGAGCGACCCGGGTTCTACGCACAAAGCTCGCCGAGCGCGCCGACACGGCAGAACTCCAGATTGAGACTCGAAGTATCCTCGAGGCGGCTCAGCGAATTCAGCACATCACACACCAACTCGCCCGGGCCATTCGGGTCGTGACGACCGAACGGGTTCCAGGAATCAAGATGCTCGACCTCAACGCCTCAGCAAAACAGGAATGAGGAAGCAACCCAGCCAGCCAAGGGTGCTACGCGATGGGTGCCGGGTGGGCAAAGTATGTATTGGCAAGGCCTGAAATTGGGATACAATCAGACCAACCACGATGCTTCGGAAGGCCAGACACGGCGGTCCGAATGTGCGGACCGTGGCTGCGATCCTTCCGGACGACCAGGAACGGGCAGTCAACTTTGAGGTGAACTGTATGAACTCCCCAGCCCCGGAACGGGAGGGATTTCGGCTAACTTCCAAGACTTTCGTGGTCCCCGCAGACACGTCTCGGCTGGATCCCTCCCTCAAACGCAAAACAACGATTTGCAACCTTTTTGCGAATCACCACCTTCCCATCCGCGACATCACGCGAATCCTCGACGAGACCTACGCGAGCGTTGTGGGGACGCTGATCGAGTTTGGATTGGTTTACGAGCGGCGTAGCGGCCCCCAGGAACCCATTAAGGTCGAGCGTCGGAACACATTCTTTCGCTCGCTCTAGCCGGGAACCTCCTCAGTCCACCGACAAGAGAAATTCGCGCGAGGCCCCGGAAGGGCTTGCGAACTCCTGAGTGGTCACTTGCGACTGAGATAGGACATGGTACATTGAAGTCAGTGTCTTCATCCCACTGCCAGTCGAGGTAGCCTGCTCAACCCGCGGGCCCAGCCCGGTCGGGTGGCTTCAATCGCTAAGGCCGCCAGGATAAAGAGAAAGCAAAATTTGTTGAATCAGAAGATTAGAATCCAGTATTCTTCATTTTTGGTTGTGTCCAACCACTCCAGAAAAGGTGACTATGAAAAGTAAGCCTGCATTTCCGGGAATCCGTGTGACTGCCAACGGGAATCAACTGGTCTCCTACCACACCGAAACGCGTGTTGCCGAGGCGGGTGTTTTCTATCCGATCACGCCGTCGACTGAGGGTGGCGAGTTGTACCAGCAGGCGTTTGCCGAAGGCAAACTCGATGTGTTTGGCCACAACACTATCGCGATCGAGGCAGAAGGCGAGCATGCGGCGCAGGGTGGAGCCATCGCGCACTCCGTTTGCGGCAAAAGAGTAGTGAACTATACGTCCGGCCAGGGTGTGGTTTACGGGGTCGAGCAGTACTATCACGCTCCGGGCAAGTGCTCCACCATGGTGCTGGAGGTCGCCGCTCGCGCACTCACCAAACACGCGCTGAACGTTCACTGCGGGCACGACGACGTCTACGGTGCGCTCGATACCGGCTGGATCATCGTCTTTGGCAAAGACGCCCAGCAGGCTGCCGACCAGGCTCTGATCCTGCGACGGGTGACGGAGCTCAGCTTGACGCCCGGCATGAACGTCATGGATGGGTTCCTGACCTCCCACCTGGAGCGAACGTTTTACAAACACGAGTCGGAGCTGATTCGCCGGTTTCTCGGTGCACCCGACGACATCATCGATTGCCCAACCGAGAGCCAACGGCTTCTCTTCGGGCCGAGGCGGCGTCGGGTTCCTGCCATGATTAACCTGGCCAACCCAGTGCTTCTGGGACCAGTTCAGAACCAGGAACACTACATGCAAGGCGTCGTGGGGAGGCGGAACCACTTCACCGAGCCCATTCTGGAGTTCCTCGAAAGAGCCTATGAGGAGTTCGCAAGCCTCACGGGACGTTACTACGGACTCGTCAGCCAGTATCGAAACGAGGACGCCGAGACGGTTTTCATTTCGCTTGGGTCGGCTGCCGAGAACATCGAAGCCGCGGTCGACTACCTTCGCGAGCGAAGGGGAGCGAAGGTAGGTTCAATCCACATCAACGTGTTCCGGCCGTTTCCTGAAGCGGCAGTCGTCACGGCTCTTGCAGGGAAGAAGCATGCGATCATTCTCGAGCGCACCGACGAGCCCATGGCCGGCGACAATCCGATGGGCCGCGATATCAGAACAGCCTTAAACAAAGCTCTGCAAGCCCAGGAGGGGCTTCCCGTCCTGACGATTGACCAAATGCCCCGCCTGTTCGCTGGCGTCTACGGCTTGGGGTCCCGTGACTTTAGGCCTGAACATACGCTCGGCGCCTACGAATTCGCCGTGGGCGCGCGCGCCCGCAAAGACGGAAAGACGGCGTCAGACGGGATGTCGTTCATGGTGCTCGGCGTGGATCATCCCTATGAAGTGAAGTCCGACGACACACCATCGCTGCTGCCCGAGGGCGCCATCGCCGTGCGCTTTCACTCGATTGGCGGCTGGGGCGCCATCACGACGGGCAAGAACCTCGGTGCGATCATCGGGGACTTCAACGACTTTCTCTACGAGCGAGACAAGATCGTTGATGAGTTCGGCAATCCCAAAGAAATCATTCACATCAGTGCCAACCCGAAGTACGGCTCTGAGAAGAAAGGCGCTCCCACTTCCTACTTCATGGTTGCAGCGCCCGAACGCGTTCGCGTGAACTGCGACCTCCGCCACGTCAACGTGGTGCTGTGCTGCGACCCCAAGGCCTTCACCCACACCAACCCCCTGGATGGCATGTCCGAAGGCGGCTGCCTGGTTTGGGAGTCCGAGGAGGAGGGCGAAAAAGCCTGGGAGCAACTTCCCCTCTGGGCCCGCAGACAAATCATCGAAAAGAAAATCCGAGTTTTCACGCTGCCAGGATTCGAGATTGCCCGCAAGGCCACCACCCGAGCCGATCTCCAGCTGCGCATGCAGGGGAATGCATTCCTGGGGGCGTTTTTCGCCGTCTCCCCATTGCTCAAGGAATTTCGCATCAGCCAGGAGCAGTTCCGCGAGGTGGTCCACAGTCAATATGTCAAGAAGTTTGGCCGATTGGGCGAGGCCGTGGTGGCTTCGAACATGGAAGTCATGACCCAGGGGTTCGAGCGCGTGGGTGAGATCAATATCGGTGCGCTCGAGGCGCCCGATCGGTCCAGCCTGCGCGGCCAAGCGCTCCTGCCTGTGGTGGGAGGCAACGGAAATGGAAACGGTTGTGGATCCGGCTGCCGCTCCCATGCCATTCCCGATGGACAGGTAGATCGCACACCGTTCACGCAGATTTCGGCTTTCGATGAGTTGTTCCGCGCCGGCCTCGGATACGACCAGCCGGCTTCACCGTTGGCGGCACTCGGAGTCATGGCTGCCGGCAGCGGCGATACGGCGTCAAAGTATGTTGCCCGGCGCGAAACGCCCCTTTACATCCCCGAGAACTGCACGCAGTGCATGGAGTGCATCGCGGTGTGTCCCGACACCGCGCTTCCGAACTGTTCGCAGGACTTGGAAACGTTGTTGCGAACGGCCGTCAGCCACTATGTGACCGATCCGGTTGAGCGGCAGAAGATGCTGAGCCTCCTGCCGGAGATTGAAATCCGCACACGGTCCCTCATGCGGGAGAATCTCTCAGCCGGTGGAACACCGCTTCCGCACATCATTCAGAGGGTGGTCAACGAGGCTAACGGATTCTCTCACGAGGCCAAACGGCAGCTGTTCGCCATTATCGACAAAGTGCCAATGGCTTACCAGAAAGTGAACGCCATCTTCGCAACTCCTGAGAAAAAGCGGCAGGGCGGCGGCGTGTTTTCGATTTTCGTGTCGGACCTCTGCAAAGGGTGCGCGGCCTGCGTCACGGCTTGCGGCGATCACCAAGCTCTGAAGATGGTGCAGGAAACCGAAGCGGTGAACGCGGAGCATGAGACAGGAACCGCGTTTCTGGATCTTCTCCCGGACACGCCGCAGAAGTACCTCGGCCTGTACAACGATGCTCGCCCACAGGACTCCAAAACGGCAACCTTGCGCAACATGCTGATGGTGCGCCGCAACTACGACGCGCTGGTCTCGGGCGACGGCGCCTGCGCCGGCTGCGGCGAAAAGAGTATTCTGCGTGCGATTGCTGCCGTAACCGAGGCCTACATGCGTCCACTCTTCCACGCCAAGGCCGACCGGTTCAGGGCCAAGGCGGAAGAGCTCAAGAAAAGCGGCAGCCGCAAGCTGGCGGAGCTGAAGCAGCGAAGCCCGGCGGAGTACGATCTCTTTCGCCAAGCCATGGCCCATCTGCTGATGGGTTTGGGCGGCGAGGACGACAAAGACACCAAGGCGCGCATCGCTGCGCATGGCCCCATCACGGATGACGACCTCGTCAGTGCCGTTGTTGAGGTCTTGAAGCAAGAAGCCTTCAACCACAAAGACCTCCAGGCGATCGACGGCCGGCTCGCGAACGGCCAATGCGTCATGGCCATGGCGGCGCACACCGGGTGCAATACCGTTTATGGATCGACGCCCCCAAACAATCCGCACCCCTACCCCTGGATGAACTCGCTCTTCCAGGATGGCATCACAGTGGGGTGGCTCATGGGCGAGAGTTTCATCATCGACCATGGCCGCCGGTCCGTGATTCCCGAACGGCTGGCTGACGCCCTAATGCAGCGCGAAAAAAGCGTCATCACCCCTCGCGAGTACTACGAGTACGTGCATTTCAGCGATGCCGTGATGACGGACCAGGAGATCCTCGAGCTGCCCAAGGTGTGGGTAGTTGGCGGCGACGGCGGCATGGGCGACATCGGCTATCAGAATACGTCGAAAGTGATCCTGCAAAACCGGCCGAACGTCAAAGCCGTGATGCTCGACACGCAGGTCTACTCCAACACCGGCGGTCAGAACTCCGACTCCACGCCCATGCTGGGCGGAAACGACATGAACGTGTTCGGCACGGCCACACAGGGCAAGAACATCGAGAAGAAGACGGTGGCCGAGACATTCCTCGCCGGCCATGGATCGCCCTTCGTCGCGCAGGTGTCCATTGCCAACGCACCGAGGCTGTACAAGGCCATCCTGGATGGCATCGAATATCGCGGAACGGCGTTCCTGCAGTGTTTTACCACCTGCCAGCCGGAGCATGGCGTTGCCGATGACATGTCACTGACTCAGGCGCAACGCGTGCGCGATTCGCGCGGCGCCCCCGAGTTCATCTTCAACCCGCGAATGGGCGAAACCTATCAAGAAGCCCTCGATCTGAAGGGAAATCCTTCCCTCGAGATGGACTGGTACGAAACGAAGTTCAAGAGCGCGAATGAGCCCTACCGCTACACCGTGGCGCATTGGTGCGCAACCGAAGCGCGATTCCGCAATCACTTGAAGAAAATCAGGAAGGACGATGCGGCGAAGCTTATCCCGCTGGAGAACATGTTGGTTCGCGTCACCCAGCAGGATGTCGTTTATCGCCGCTATCTGCGGCAGGAGCACCGCTCCTACGTGCCCGACTTTGGCGTGTATATCAAGATCCCGGGTGGCAACGGAGATATCGAGTACCGGTCACTGTCCCGGCAGCTGGTGCTGTTCTGCGTCGAGCGCCGCAAGGCCTGGCGGATGCTGCAGAGCAAGGCAGGTATTGAGAACAAGGAATACAAAGCGCAGCGTTCGATCCTGGCCGACGTCGACGCCGGAAAGATCTCAAAGGACGAGCTGTTCGAACGCGGTGAGGAACTGCTGAAGGAACGCATCAAAGGTCTGGCGACTCCAAAGCCGCTTGCAACCAAACCGCCTGCACCCGCCGCCCAGCCAGAGCCTGTGCTTCAAGGGTAGCCTGAGGCGGACGCTCGGCAGCGCGTCCCTACCGGATCCGCCCAAGGTAGGGACGTCGTGCTCCGCGTCCTTTCGATTCCTACGGCCTCGGGCTTCTGTCAGACAACTCGCGATTCTCGGATCCCGCCTCCAAAAGGATCTCTCATGTCCACGCTTGCTCGAACGTTGCTCTTCATCATCCCGGTCCTTATTTGCGGAGCCTTCTCAGAACTTTCGGTGGGCGAACAAGCCACGAAGGCGCCGACCCAGGCATGCGCTCTGCTGAGCGTCGCTGAGATCAGAAAGATCACCGGGCGGGACAACTACCCAGAGCATGTCGATGGGGATCCTCTTGGTGAGGGTGCGGGCGACGGGTCCTCGTGTCAGTATGGCGGTGAGTCTTTCATGCCGGGTGACCATCCGCCAATGCTCAGTCTCGTTCTCATTTCCGGGAAAGGCTGGACCGAGAAGAGCCGCAGCTTCAAGCTTCGAGAGGGCTGCAAACGGGACTCTGTGGCGGGGGTTGGCGACGACGCGTTCTTCGAGTCCTATCCGAACCCGAAATTGAAGCGGTCCGCACCACTCTATGTCAAGGTGGGCACGAACGATCTCATCGTTCAGCTAGACATCAAGCCGCCAGCGACCGAGGCGTCGGCTAGAACAACGGTCATCGCAGTGGCTAAAGCTGCTGTAGCCAAGCTACGCTGAAATTCAAGTGAGTGCGGTGATGCGCCTTAAGTTCTCGTTCAGTTTGTTGAGCTTTTCCTGGAACTCAGCCACGCGAGCTTGGTTTAGCTGAACAACCTTCTCGGGTGCGTTCTTCAGGAAGTCCGCACTGTTCAGCTTTCCCTGGATCGGGCGGAGTTCCCTCTCGATCTTGGCGATCTCCTTTCCCAGTCGCACCCGCTCGGCGGCCACGTCAATGAGCCCGGCCAGCGGCAGCTCGATTTCTATCCCTGCCACGACGGAGCGGGAAGCGTTATCGTTCCCTCCAATCGCCGGAAGAATGTTCAACTCCCCGCAGCGCGCCAGGTTCTGAATGTACGGCACCGCCGCCACCAAGACACTTCGCAGAGCAAGATCGTCGCAGGCCAGATTGGCCTGAATACGCCGCGACGGTTCAACGTTCATCTGGCGGCGAATGTCGCGGATCTTCACGATCACCTCGATCATCGACTCAACGTGCTTCTCTGCTGCCGTGTCCTCAAGCTCCTCCCGGCTTTGAGGAAACGCCTCAACGGCTAATGAGCGCCCTGGATTGGGCAAGCGCTGCCAGAGTTCTTCAGTAATGAACGGCATGAAGGGGTGCAGTAGCCGCAGCGCTTGGTCGAAGACATAAATCAACACATCGCAAGAGAGATCCGGATCCGTTCGCTCTTTGTCTACGATCTTTGGCTTGACGAACTCAATGTACCAATCGCACAGCTCGTGCCAGAAAAAGTGGTAGAGCTGGTGGGAGGCTTCGTGAAAACGAAACGCTTCGAGAGCCCGGTTGATCTCACCAACCGTGGTGTTGAGGCGCGCGAGGATCCAACGGTCGATCAGTGAAAGCTCATTCTTTCTCGCCGCAAAACGGCCTGGGGCCGAGGCGATGCTGAACCCCGGTGTCACGCGGCTTTCGAGGTTTTCCAGGTTGAGCAAGACGAACCGGCTGGCGTTCCAGATCTTGTTGGCGAAAGCCCGATAGCCCAGCATTTTCTCCGAAGACAGGCTGATATCGGTGCCTGGAGCTGCCATAATGGCGAGCGTGAACCGCACAGCGTCGGTTCCATACTCGTCCATCACCTCCAACGGATCGATCACGTTGCCCTTCGATTTGCTCATCTTCTGGCCTTCAGCGTCGCGAACCAGGCTGTTGATGTAGACGTTGCGGAAAGGCACATCGCCCATGAACTTCAAGCCGGAGACGATCATGCGAGCGACCCAGAAGAAGATGATGTCGAACCCGGTGATTAGAACCGTTGTGGGATAAAACGCCTTCAGGTCCTCGGTTTCCTCAGGCCAACCGAGCGTCGAAAAAGGCCAGAGACCCGAACTGAACCACGTGTCGAGAACATCCGTTTCTTGCTTCAACTCTGAGTGGGCGCACTTCGCACAGCGAGTTGGGGCTTCACGCGCAACGTTGATTTCGCTGCAGGCCTGGCAATACCAAGCTGGAATCCGATGACCCCACCAGAGCTGGCGGGAAATGCACCAGTCGCGAATGTTGCGCATCCACTCGAAGTAGGTCTTCGACCAATTTCCCGGCACGAATCGAATGCGTCCATCTTCCACGGCCTGAATCGCAGGTTCTGCCAACGGCTGCATTCGGACGAACCACTGCGTGGAAAGGGCAGGCTCCACCACAGTCTTGCAGCGGTCACAGTGCCCCACGTTGTGCGGATGCTCCGAGGTACTTTCTAACAGCCCTAACCTTTTCAGTTGCTTCAGTACTTCACGACGGCACTCGAATCGCTCCATGCCTTGAAACGGCCCGGCGGCTTCGGTCATCCGCCCGTCCTCGTCGATCACGGAGATCATGGGCAGGTGGTGGCGGACCCCCATCTCGAAGTCGTTGGGATCGTGCGCCGGAGTCACCTTGACGAGTCCCGTGCCGAAGGCAGGGTCGACGAAATCGTCGGCGATGAAGGGAATCTCGCGGTCCAGCAGCGGCAGCAGCAGTGTCTTACCTGCCAAGTGCCGGTAGCGCTCGTCATTCGGGTTGGCTGCCACAGCCGTGTCTCCCAACATCGTTTCGGGCCGCGTTGTGGCAACGGTGATGAAGTCTGAAGAACCCTTGATCGGATAACGAATGTAGGAAAGCCTTCCTTGGACCAGCTCGGCCTTCACTTCCAGATCGGAAAGTGCCGTTCGGCAGCGAATGCACCAGTTGATAAGCCGCTTGCCGCGGTAAATGAGGCCTTCTTCGTACAGTCGCACGAAGACCTCCCGAACAGCTCGCGACAAGCCTTCATCCAGCGTGAAACGCTCCCGCGTCCAGTCGCACGAGCCGCCCAGCTGGCGCAATTGGCGCAGAATGGTGTTGCCACTGCGCTCCTTCCACTCCCAGACACGCTTCTCGAAGGCTTCGCGGCCTAGGTCGTGCCGCGTTTTCCCCTCCGCGGCCAGCTGCCGCTCGACGACGTTCTGAGTTGCAATCCCCGCATGGTCGGTCCCCGGCAGCCAGAGCGTATTGAACCCAGACATTCGCTTCCACCGCACGACGATGTCGTGCAGCGTGTACACCAGCATATGGCCCATGTGAAGCGAGCCGGTGACGTTCGGTGGAGGAATGACAATCACAAACGACGGCTTGGAAGACTGCGCGTCAGCCACAAAGAGTTTCTCCCGTTCCCAGAAACTCCACCAATGATCTTCAACGAGCTTGGGGTCGTAGCTCTTAGGCATTTCTCCCATGTAGCGGGAAGGTGTGTTCATGACGTACCAAACGGATGCGTGGATTTCGAGGCTGGAAACGCGAGACTTCTTCCGGTGTGCGTGGCAAGAGGCGCGCTGGCCCCAGACGTCGAAGCAGCGCTTATTCTAGCCTGAGAGCCGAAAATGTGAAGGGGAATTGAGCGAAAGGCCACGCGGAGAAAGGTAGTTCGCGGTTCGACCGGCTCTTGAGAAACCAGCGGTGCCAGCGCCTTTCGTGTGTGCCACGAGGATCAGCGCTGCCGGGATTCCTTGAGCTGAGCTTCAACGTGTTCCTTGAGCATCAGCTCAGCCAAATCAGGCACCACTTCCCAGGCAATCCGCTCGATAACTTCGCGGCTGAGCTTCTCGACGACTCGCGTTGCGATCCGTTCGATGACTTCGTCGGAAATCGCCATCGCCGCACCCGATGCTGCAGCTATCGGCGTCGGCGGCTCTGGCTCCAGGACAATGGGGTCGCCAGCCAATGGTTCCGCAGGCGGCTCTTCGAGCACGCTCTCGGCTACCGTCGGTGTTGAGACCTCGATGCGTTCTGGCGCCACCGCGACAGCGGCAGGCTCCAACGTCACTTCCTCGACCCGCTTGGCACTCTCTGCGGAAACTACCGGTGCGGGCGCCTCAACCGCCGGCGGTGGCTCCCAGATGTCGACCACCATGCTTCGGGCTTCCAGAGATACCTCGCGACTCGTTGCGACGACATCTTCGCCGGCCAAGAGACCCAAGGGGTCGGACTCCTCGATCGAAAGGGATGGCGCCGAGCCCTCCGGTTCACGCAGCTTCGCTTTGGCCGGCTCGCCTGCGGCAACCGGTACACTCCCAGGCGCCGGTTCCGTGGATCCTAGTGCGAGTAAGTCGCTGTCTTTCGCATCCACTCCCAACGCGATAGGCTCGTCGACTGCGGGCACGGGCCCGGGATGGCTCAGCTCGGAGGATGGTTCCGGTTCCACCGGCGGAACGATCACGGTGGCTTCGGAGAGCGAAGCGAAAGTAGCAGCCGCCTGCTTTTCTTCGAGCGCAGGCGTTTCAACGAAGGACGCTTCGGGAACAGGTTTTGCAGCGGCCGCCGGTTCGGGGCTTGGAGCGGCGATTAAGGAATTGACCGCCGAAATCAGGACTTTGATCTCAAACGGTTTCGTCAAATGCCCGTCGGCCTTGATGCGGGCGGCCTCATTGGAATCGAAAGGCTCAAATGCACCGACCAACAAGATCACGGGCGTGGAGCTCAAAGAGGGATCGTTTTTGATGTGGTCGCAAACCTCGTAACCGTTCTTGCCTGGCATGCAGATGTCGGCCAACACGAGCGCGGGACGCAGCTCATGAATCTTCTTCACAGCAGCTTCGCCGTTCCCGACGGTGACGACATCGATGCCTTCGCCCGAGAAGGTCAGATTAACAATCTTCTGGATGGTGACGCTGTCGTCCGCTAGCAGGATCGTTGGCATTCCAATCTCCTACATCAACGCTCGAATCGAGAGGACACTCAATGGATCGTTTTCCCGTTCGCAAACTTTAGTCAAAACGCTGCCGAATTCCAATCAAATTGAAGCAGATACCCACTGCGACACCAGGAGGAGTACGCACGCAGTCGAGCGTCGAGGGGAGAAGCGGAGTACCGCGCACAGGGTACCCATAACTGCCAGCAGTCAATCGAAGCCTAATTCCTCTTGCCGTTCGTGTCAGGCTTGCTCTTGTCGGATGCGTTGGCAGGGGATGGATTGCGGTTGATGATCTCGACTCCAACGCTGCCGCTGACGTCGCTGGTTGTGTCGGGAGCGGGCGGGGCTTCGGCTGGAGTGGGCTGCTTTGCGGCATCGAGATTGATGCGTTCGGGACCGAGCTCGAGCTGCGGCCTGCTGGAACGACGAGCAGAAGAAACGTTTGGTTTCTTGCTGAAAAGACCCATCACCCGGCCCATGAAAGACGACTTCGTCAGGTTTTCCTGATCCGCCTGAGCTCTTGCCAGCGCGTCCGGATTGACTTCGGGGATGGGCAGATTGAGATCTTCGAGCTTCTTCCGTGCGCTTTCTACCAGCGGGCTCAGAGGATGATCACTCACGATCTTGCCGTAGTAGTAACCTGCGTTTGGAACGCGTTTTTGCTTTTCCAAAGCCCGGCCCAAGACCCACAATGCCTCGTCCTGGCGGCTGAAATCCGGATAATCTCGAATGACCTGGGTTGTGCGGCTGATGGAAGCTTCGTAGCGCTTCAAGATCATGTAGTGGTTAGCGACGCGCAGATTGCTTTCAGCCAGAACTTCCTGAGTGTCGCGCAGTTTCTGAGAAGCCTCATCGCGCAAGGGGCTGTCGGCAAACTCATCCAGGAACGCTTTGAATTCCCTTTCAGCCGCCTTGGCCTGGCTGGCGTCCCGGTCGGGTTTCTCCATCTGATTGTAGTGCGTCAACGCGATGCGCATCTGCGCATCATCGGCATCTTCGCTGGTCGGGAAGAAGGTGCGAAAGTCTTTGTACTCGGCTTCAGCCTGAATCAAGCCCGAGGTCCCGCCTTGCTTGAAGAACGAGTCGGCGATGGCGAGTTTGGCCTTCTCCTTGTAATCGCTGTCGGGGTAGGTATTGAGCAGTGCCTGCAACGTGAGCCGAGCCACATCGTAACGCCCTTTCGCCAGATCCTTGAGACTCTTTTCGTACAGGATCTTGTCGGGTTCGGCGTCACCGGTTGGTGTGACCACCTCGGCTCTCTTCCCTCTTCCGAAGAAGCAGCCAGAAACGACCAATGGAAGCAGTATCAAAGCGAACCCAACTCGACGCATCAAACCCTCCAACGTTTAGGCCAGCACACGTGGATCGATCGCGCACTGCTCGGCCAGAGCCTTCAGTTTCCGCACGGCGGCAACAGGGTCGGGAGCTCCGAAGATTTGTGACCCCACAACCAGAATACTGGCCCCGCTCCTGACCAGATCGGGAACGTTCCCGCTGCAGACCCCGCCATCGACCTCTATTCTAATGGGAAGTCCCTTGTGCTGAATCACCTTTCTCAAGCGCCAAACTTTTTCCAGCGTGTAGGGCAAGAAGTGCTGTCCGCCAAAGCCGGGATTGACGGTCATCACCAAAACATACTCGGCCAATGGCAGGGCTTCATCTAACGTGCTCAGAGACGTGGCTGGATTGACGACAACTCCTGGCCTAGCGCCAAGCGACCGGATCAGCTGCAGCGTGCGATCCAGATGACGGCAGCTTTCCACATGCACCGAAATCCAGTCTGCCCCGGCGCTGGCGAACGGCTCGATGTAGGCATCCGGATCTTCAATCATCAGATGCACATCGAGGGGCAGGGTTGTCACCCTTCGAAGCGAAGCGACAACCGGAGGACCCATCGTAATGTTTGGAACGAAATGCCCGTCCATAACGTCCACATGGATGGCGTCAGCTCCTGCGGATTCGACCAGCCGGATGGCTCCGCCAAGATCGGCGAAATCCGCGGCCAGGAGTGAGGGTGCGATCTGGACCATAGGCGCTAGTGTAGTGTCCAAGAATTAGATGGACAGTTGGTTTTGAGGTTTTCTGGTTCTGGGTTGAGTACAACCGGGCTGAATTTGCTCAAGAGTCTGACGACACCGCGAGAGTTTTGCCCCGATGGATTCGACCGTGGCTGTCCAAACAAAGGGTTTCGGCTTTTCATTCCACACCTGTAAAAACTCCTCCATCGCCTTGATCAAGTCGGGGACACTGCGGAATGAACCACGGCGGATTCGTTTGGACGTCAATTCGGCAAACCAGCGTTCCACCAGATTGAGCCAACTGGAACTGGTCG
>VFZK01000119.1 GCA_016871215.1 Acidimicrobiia bacterium
GTCGGCCGCTGCGTCGCCCTTCTTGCAACGCCTGCTCGCCCCCCAGCCGGTAGCGGGCGATCCAGCTGAACAGCGTTCGGAGGGGAACCTTCATCACGCGCGCCACCGTCGAAGCCGATTCGCCGTTGCGCACCGCCTCGACGGCCGTCCGGCGTTTCTCATAACGCAGTTGGGATCGTACACTGACCAGGTCCTTCTGAGTAGGAGTCTTCTTAGTTCGTCGCATGCCCCGTACTATACTCGATTCGATTAGATTAAGCAAGTACTTTTGCAACGATTGAGACGACGTCGTCGCTGTCCAGCCGGGGATCTACATTGCTCCAGACCTTGGAGAATACACGTTCTTTGGATTCGCCTATCATGCACTGCACGGTTCCGCGATGACGGCATCTCCTGGATACGTCAGCCTTCATTTCATCCTTCCAGGCAGCGAGTTTTCTGATACCGACTTTTTCGTTCTCGATTGGACCAAGACACAACCTGAATCCTTTGGCTTGAAATGGAATAGTCCGACAGGCTGGGTCTACGGCAAGGTGCAGACAGCTTCAACAACGGTTGATATATCGCACGTTCCGGAGCCCGCCCCATGGTTGCTTTTCGCTGGGGGGTTCCTGGTAACGAGGATCCTGCGAACCTCGATTGGACGGGAATGAACGCGGCTGGGCACCGAAAGTGCGATCCGATCCAGCCAGTAATACATGAGGTTGCCAAAGGAGGTTTGAGTGGTGCAAGGCACGCCGGGAAAACCTCCGGTGCCGTCGCCGGAAAACTCTGAGGAATACGAAGCCGTGAGCTGCTTGTGTTCGGGCAGCCAGTCGGCGGCTTTCCGATTCCCTGCAACTGGCGTATTATTCCCACCTTAACAGCGAACTGCCTCGGGTGCTCGCGCAGGTCGACAGATCGCGAACCAAAGAATCCAGCCTCAAGGCAGATCTCCCGGCAGATGGCGCTTCCAGAATCACTAGCTCTCAGCCGTGCACCACAACACGCTTCGGTCGTCTGCTCCTCCTGCATTTCGAACGCGGCCTTTCCATCCTGTGCAGACTTGTGGCTATGAAATCGCCCCCGACTACAATCCTTAACAACGGAATCCAGATGCCCGCGATCGGCTTGGGCGCCTACCAGCTTGCGCCGGGCAAAGAGACGGAACATGCCGTGATTTGCGCTCTTAAGGCCGGGTACCGCCTGATCGACACGGCACGCTATTACGACAACGAAGAGTCTGTCGGGCGCGCGCTTCGGACCTCGGGAATTCCCCGCGAGGAGCTGTACGTGACGACCAAGCTTTGGAACGCGGATCATGGATTCGAAGAAACACTGAGAGCCTTCGACGCCAGTCTGAAACGGCTGGGCCTAGACTACCTGGACCTCTACTTGATCCATTGGCCAGTTGCCGAGCCGCCGTGGTCGAGCTGGAAACCTGTCAAGGCACTCTTCGCCCGCGTTGGCAAACCCAACAGGCCGGTGCGCCTGGAAAGCTGGCGCGCGATGGAGAGACTCGTGGCTGAAGGTCGGTGCCGGTCCATCGGAGTCAGCAACTACGCGATTCGTCATCTGGAAGAGCTGCGCCATGCGTCCCAGACGGTACCCGCCGTTAATCAGGTTGAGTTCACCCCTTTTCTGTATCAGCAGGAACTGTTGTCTTACTGCCGAAGCCGCGGCATTCAGCTGGAAGCCTATAGCCCGTTGACCCGCGGGCAGCGGCTGAAGCATCCTGTGCTGGCGGGGCTGGCCGGGAGGTACCGGCGGACGGCAGCTCAGATCCTGATTCGCTGGGCCATCCAGCACGACGTTGTGCCGATCCCCAAAGCTGCCAGCCCGTCTCACGTTCAAGAAAACAATGCGGTATTCGATTTTGAGATCTCTGCCGCCGACATGGCGTCTCTCGACCGGCTCAACGAGAACCTCCATCTCTGCTGGAACCCCTCGAGTGTGCCCTGAGTGGCGAAAGCGCGGGTGCTCTCGGTTCTCGCTGCGCGGATTGACTTCGCGGCGCGACATGGATAATGTTAAGTCCAGCTTCTGGTTGGCGCCGGCCGGTAACAGAAGCTCGCCTCTTTTCAGTCGTTTTACCTAAACTCATTGAACAACTCACCAAGGACATAAGCTCTATGATGCGAAACGATCGGATCACGACGAAGAAAGGCAAAGCCTTTCCCCGAAGCAGCCGCATTTCAAGGTTGGCTGGCGGCGCCAGTCTTCTCGCCTTGGCGATGATCGGTTGCAGCACGCAGGAAGTCGCAAAAAAGCCCAAAGAAGAGGCACCCAAGGGACCCGTGCCCTACAAGATCTCTTATCCGCTCGGGCTCGATCCGGAATCGGCCAACGTCCCGAAAGACAATCCGCTCACGGAAGAAAAGATCAAGCTGGGCAAGCGGCTGTATTTCGAGAACAAACTGTCGGTGGACGGCAGCATTTCCTGTGCGTCGTGCCACATTCCCGAAAAAGGGTTTGCCGATCCGGCTCAGTTCTCGACAGGAGTTGGCGGCAAGAAAGGGGGACGCCAGGCACCCACGGTAATCAACCGCCTTTTCAGCACCAAGCAGTTCTGGGATGGGCGTGCGGCCTCGCTTGAGGAGCAGGCTCTTGGCCCCGTGCAAAACCCGGCAGAAATGGCAATGCCCAGCATGGACGTGGTGAAGGAAAAACTGGGTGCCGATCCCAGCTATGTGTCGGACTTCAAGGCCGCCTTCCCCCCGGATGGCGCCATTACCGATATCCACATCGCACAAGCCATTGCCAGCTTCGAGAGAACGGTGCTCTCGGGCAACAGCCCGTACGACCGTTTCATCGCCGGCGACAAAAACGCGATGAGCGAGTCGGCGCAGCGAGGCCACGCATTGTTCAAAGACCCAGCAAAGGGCAACTGCGAGACCTGCCACGTCGGCTTCAACTTCACGGACGAGAATTACAACAACATCGGCGTCGGGATGGCGGCCAAGAATCCCGACCTGGGCTACTTCGCCATCAGCAAATTGGAAGGACATAAGGGAGCATTCAAGACGCCCACCTTGCGCGAAATCGCCAGCACGGCACCCTATATGCACGATGGCTCGCAGAAAACCTTGGAGGAAGTGGTCTCCTTCTACAACAAGGGCGGACACAAAAACAAATGGCTGTCGACCAAGATCAAGCCTCTAAACCTGTCCAAGCAAGAGCAGTCAGACCTTGTCGAGTTCCTCGAAGCCCTATCGGGAGACCTGGCCTGGTACGGAAAGTAGCGGGTGCTGGATTCGTTGAACTTTTCGGTCCTCGGCTCGTAGATTAGCGTGAAGGGCCGTGAGAGGAGTAGCCGCCACTGCTGGCGGTGACCCGATTGCGCAGGCCACGAATGGCAAGGTGCTGGACTCCTGCCGATGGCAGGAGTCCAGCAGCAAGAGTCTCTTCCGAAGGAGGCTGACATGGCTGAACTGCTCTTTCTTCCTTTCAAAATCCTCGGTTTTCTCACCTTGCTCCCCTTCCGAATTCTTGGTTTTGTGATCTTTCTTCCGCTGAAGTTGCTGTTCTTTGTTCTCAGCGTGGTTTTGATGGTCATTCTGATTCCTGTTGCCGTTGTGTGCATTCCGCTACTGCTGCTGGCATTACCTGTGCTCGCGTGTGTGGGCCTCTGCAAGTTGGCCTGGCACGCCTAAAGCGAACCGCCTGCAACTCCCTCCTCGAAAGATGAGTACCCCCTACGACGCGCTACTTGTGGTCTCCTTCGGCGGACCTGAGGGCATGGACGAAGTGATGCCTTTCCTGCGTAACGTCTTGCGCGGCCGTAACGTGCCTGAGTCTCGCGTTCGGGAAGTGGCGCACCACTACGAGTCGTTTGGAGGTGTCAGCCCGCTGAACGGCCAGAATCGAGCTTTGATCGCCGCGCTCCGCGGCGAGCTGGAGGCCTTGGGACCGCCTATTCCTGTCTATTGGGGCAACCGCAACTGGCATCCGCTTCTCGCAGAAACCCTGCAGCAGATGAAGCAGGATGGCATCCAACACGCCTTGGCGTTCTTTACGTCAGCGTATAGCTCCTACTCCGGCTGCCGGCAGTATCGTGAAGACATCCAGCGGGCGCAGGCCGCCGTCGGAACCGGCGCGCCGCAGGTCGACAAGTTGCGGGTGTTCTACAACCATCCCGGCTTCATCGAGCCAACCACCGAGAACGTGCAGCTGGCCTTGGAGCGCATACCGCCGGAACGCCGCGGCAAGGCGCGCGTCGCGTTCACGGCCCACAGCATTCCGACAGCCATGGCGGCAACCTGCAATTACGAGAAACAACTCAGGGAAGTGTGCCGGCTCGTGGCTGAGAAGCTCGGCCTGCAGCACTGGCGCCTCGTCTACCAGAGCCGCAGTGGCTCACCGTCGCAGCCATGGCTCGAGCCAGACATTCTGAAGCATCTTTCAGACATGAAGAGCGAGGGAATTGCCGACGTTGTCGTGGCGCCCGTGGGCTTTATCTCCGATCACATGGAGGTGCTCTACGACCTGGATACGGAAGCGTTCCAACACTGCCAAGCGCTTGGCCTAAACATGATTCGCGCCGCAACGGTCGGAACCCACCCGGCCTTTATTCGAATGATCCGTGAATTGATCTTGGAACGGATGGAACCCGGAGCGGTCCGGCGGAGCCTTGGATCCGATAGCCCCGGCCCGGACCTCTGCCCGCTGGATTGCTGTCTGCCAGGGCTTGGAATTCCCGGCCCGCCAAGTCAGGCTGGGCGTTGAAGAGACCTCTTTCGCCAGCAAGGTGCGTTCACGCTTGTAGTGAGCTTCCAGAGCCCTCATGCCCGTTTCAACACGTCCCATTTGAGTTCGCCAGTCCCGCGAGGTTTGCGAAGCACAAAAAGCGCTGCGACGTAGCGCACAGCGAACGTTCGTGGTTATTACGCCACGGATTGACGTTGGCTTTCGGTGATCGAGTGCTCGACGCGGGTTTTGCAGTCCTTAGGCCAATCGGAATATACTTCCTCGCTCTTTTGTTTCGCGTTTGGAATTGAGCCGGCGCGATCTAAATACATCGAGGAGTCTCATGAAACTTGCAAAGCGGGTCAGCCAGTTGTCCAGTTCGCCCACCATGGTCGTGGCGGCAGAAGCAGCGCGCCTCAAGGCAGAAGGCAAACCGATTATCGATTTCAGTGTGGGCGAGCCCGATTTTCACACGCCCGAGAACATTAAGGCGAAAGGGCACGATGCTATCGCCAAGAACTTCACCAAGTACCCACCAGCGGGCGGGATCAACGATTTAAGAGAAGCGGTCGCGTTGAAATACAAGACGCAGTACGGCGTCGACTACTCGATGGCGGAAGTGGCCATCTCCTGTGGAGCCAAACACACGTTGTTCAACCTGGCTTTTGTCCTCTTCGAAGAGGGAGACGAGGTGCTGCTTCCGGTGCCTTATTGGGTGACATTTCCAGAGCAGGTGAAGCTGGTTGGCGCAACACCGGTCGAAGTGCTGACCCACGAGAAGGACAACTTCATTCTGCGGGCTGCAGCACTGCAGGAAAAAGTCACTTCGCGCACCAAGGCCATCATCGTCAACTCGCCCAACAACCCAACTGGCGCCGTGATCCCTCGGGATGAGATGGCCAGGATCGTCGACTTCGCCGTAGCCAACAATCTGTGGATCATCTTCGACGAGTGTTACGAGTATTTCGTCTTCGACGGCAACGTCCATACCTCACTGCCGTCATTCGCCGACAAGGCGCGCCACCTCTCGATCATTGTCAACACCGCTTCGAAAACCTATGCGATGACGGGCTGGCGGATCGGCTATCTCGTCGCGCCCAAGCCAGTGGTGAAAGCCGTCAACGACGTGCAGAGCCATAGCGCCAATGCAGCGACTATCTCGCAAAAGGCGGCAGTGGAATCGATCCTGGGAGCGCAGGACTCGGTCCGGGCCATGATCGCGGAATATGAACAGCGGCGAAAATACGTTGTCGGCAAACTCAACTCGATTCCTGGCTTGACCTGCGCCAATCCGGGCGGCGCTTTCTACGCCTTTCCAAACGTGTCGAGCTTCTTCAAAGGCAACATCCAGAACTCGATTGATTTTTGCAGCGCTCTGCTGCGCCAGGCCGGCGTCGCCGTCGTTCCTGGTTCTGCGTTCGGCCAGGAAGGACACGTCCGCATCTCGTTCGCGACCAGCATGGAGAATCTCCGAACGGGGCTCGACCGAATGGAAAGCGCTCTACCAAAGATGTAGGCGCAACGCCAGTGTTGCCCGAATCGGACCGCAGCGTGCGGGCGCCAGACCAAAACCGTGGCTGCCGGCCAGCGGATTCCGGAGGAAATACTTTCCGTCGAGCGTCCAGGCTCCGAATCTATCGAGTCGAGTAAAACGTAACGAGAATGCCGAGGTTGAAATCCGCAGGGAGATGGGTGCGCCCGAGAACCGTGAAGCGTCGATCGAGGGCGTCACGCACGGGGTTGGGAACATCCAGTGTCACCATGACCGCGCGGCTGTGCCGCTCGACGATCGGCGCCAGATTATCGATTCCTTGCTCATCGACCAGCGGCAGGCTCAGCCGGCTGTAGTATCGCCACAACGGCTGCATGTACGGTGGAACAATCAGAACTGCCGAAGAACTCGCCTGCGCTTCGACGATCCGGACTGCCTGCAGCACGTTGCCCTTCTGCCACCTGCTGAAGTAGTGGATGGTCGTACCTAATACGCCGGCCAAACACAAGACACAAACCACCCCACGAAAAGAGCCAGGCAAGTACTTCCAACCACGCGCGGCCAGCAGCAGCGTGAGCGGGAGCAAAGCCAGCCAATAGCGCTGATGAGCCGACGCCTGGGGCTCCAGCCACCCAGCGCTCAAGGACAACAGCAGCATCCCGATCAATGGCAGCAAGATTTTCTGGCGCGTGCGTTGCGTGTCTTCACTGAGCAACCCAGCCACCCATAGGACCGTGAAGGTAAGCAACAGCAGCCTGCCGGGCCAGCCAGATTCGAATCTCCATCCGCCCACGTAGAAAGCGCCTCCACCTAAAGCCTCTGCCACACTCGCGAGAAACCGAAGGTCAGGAGGCTTAGCCCAGAACGATTCGAATAACGGCAGCTGCGTGAAGTGCCACAGGGCCGGGGCTGCCAGAATCGCCGGCGCCAGGCAGAGCAGCAAGTCTAGGCGGCTGCCTCGGCCGCTTCCTGGCATCGGCGACACTAACTCTCCGGCGGTCTCGCTCTTTGAATAAGAAGTGCGAAAGCAAGCTGGCCGAAGCGACATGAGTGGTAAGGCGGCAGAAGACAGCCAGACGAACACACCCCAGGGGTGAACCCACAACAAGGCAGTTGAACTCAACATGAAAAGCCAGAGACGCCTTTCCCAAGCCATCCAAATCGTGGCAGTGGCCAGAGCGAACACCAGAGCGTAGGGCCGTGCCTCCTGGCTGTAGGCCAAATGGAACGGATGAAGGCCAAGCAGCGCTGCCGAGAACAGGCCGGCGGCCGGCGATAAGACGCGTCCGGCGAACAGACCGATCAGGGCGGCGCCAATAAAGCCCCAAAGCGCAGAGAAAGCGCGCACTGCTGTCAGGCTCGTCCCCGCAATGGCAACCCAGCTGCGCAACAACAGAAAATAGAGCGGTGGCGTGCCCTCGGCCATCGCCATGGGCGCGGGAATCACTCCGAGGGCTCGCAGGGTAAAACTCTCGTCGTCCCAGGCGCCCTGGCGGCCCAAAGCCGAGAATCGCAGTATCCCGATCGTGAGCAGCATCAGGACGGCCAGTAATTTGAAGCGCTCGCGGCTCATCGGCTTAGGCCTCAACAAATGCCAAACTAACCCGAGCAATTGACTTGCAATAGTGTCTTTCAGGCTTCAAGAGCAGTCTGCTTGCGCCACGCAGCGGTGCGATGCCTTGGCTACCGGGTCCAAAACGACGCATCGAAACGAAGTCTGAGACGCTGCACTGAGGTCTTCGGAGGGCTCGCACTCTTATTCGGAGAGCGTGGCGAGGAACTCACCGCCGCGGTTCTGTGCCAGCAGCTTTCCGGCTTGAGCTGGCCCGACGGCGATGCATGGGTACTGCGGGTAATGCGGGCCACACTCACTTGCCCGCGCTAGATGCAAGTGCTGGGATATCAAACTGCCCAACGCAGCAAGGCTGTCCCTACCGTGAAGCCCGCGCCGACCGAAGCCAGCAACACGATATCGCCTCGTTTGAGCCTGCCTTCCGTCAAAGCATCCTGCATGGCCAGAGGAATGGTCGCTGCCGTGGTGTTTCCGAACTTGTGCAGGTTGATGACCACTTGATCGTCTCTCAGCCCAAGGCGTTCCGCCGTTCCGCGTATGATGCGGGCATTGGCTTGGTGTGGCAGCAGCAGGCGAACGTCCTGAGGTGTCATCCGGTTCCGCTCGAGAATAATCCGGCTGGCTTCTTCCATTTTTCGGGTCGCGAACTTGAACACCGCCTGGCCCTCCTGCTTCACGTAGTGCAAACGGTTCTTCACGGTTTCGCAGCTTGAGGGCAGAAGGCTTCCGCCAGCCGGCATGTTCAGGTGGACTCCACCCGATCCATCCACCTCGTGATAGAAGTCGAGGAGGCTGTTCTCTGGATTCTTGGCCGGTTCCAGCAAGACAGCTCCGGCACCGTCGCCAAAAATCACGCAAGTGGCGCGGTCCTGATAGTCGATGATGCTGGACATCGTGTCTGAACCGACGACCACCACCTTCGAGTGCACTCCAGCAGCGACAAACGCAGCCCCAACTGACAAGGAATAAACAAATCCGCAGCACGCAGCCGACAGGTCAAAGCCCCAGGTGCGCGGTATCCCCAATTTGTCTTGAAGCAAGCAGGCCGTAGAAGGGAAAAACATGTCCGGCGTGACGGTGGCGACAATCAGCAGCTCGATCTCGCTGGCGTCCATCTGGAGCGAACTGCAAAGGCGGCGAACCGCCTGCTCGGCCATGTCGGAAGTGGCTTTCCCTTTGTCGAGGATGCGACGCTCGGAGATCCCCGTTCGCTGCAAGATCCATTCGTCCGACGTGTCAACCATCGTCGAGAGATCGTGGTTGGTCAAAACGCGTTCGGGAACATAGCAGCCAACGCCGCTCACCTGCACGGGACGAACGGATTTCATGAAGAAAGTCTCCTTCGCACGAGAAAACTCGCGTCCACGCCCTCTTTGGCCGGTTCGGCGGGCTTGCGGCCAACCGGAACGGGACTCGAGCTGGTGCCGCTGAACTCCACAGGATGTTGCTGACGGCAACTTCGATCGATGCGCGAAACAAGCTAAACCCTGGAAGCCAGCAGCATCAGGCCAAAGCTGAAGGTCCGGGGCGAAGGAAGTCGTATGCGATCTTCGCGTAGCCTTCCGAGTAGCTGCACTCTTGATAGAAGGCGGGACCATATCGCTGCGCCGTCAGCGAACTCAAGTCGTAGCAAGGGCTGCTTCCAAACCAAACTCGCCCCTGGCCTTGCGCAAAAAAATGGAGCGTCGAATCCTGGATCACGTCGGAACAATCGATCAGTTGCTTGATGGCTGGGCCCGGGCCGTCTGCGCGGGGGATAACCTTCAGGCGCCACGCGGGCTTCACCGAGGGCATGGCAGCCGGAGTGGCAGCCGTCTCGAGCGTCGAGTGGATGTCAAGCAAATGAGCACCATTGTGAAGGGTCTCCGACAACATGGTGCGCTCGAGATGGCGAACCCGCACATCGGCGAAGACTTTGGGCGTTCCGTAGATTTCCCTGCCAGCCGCAATGCCCGCCGGCCCGGTGTGAAAGACATGGGAACAGAAGAACCCTTTCTTGCCTTGAAAGAGGCATTCCAGCAGCAAAAAAGTCTCTTGAAACGCCCCGTAGTGAGTGCAGAACGGGATGTCGATTCCTCCTGCCACGCAGCAACCCGTTTCCGAGGGACGCAAGGGCTCGGGAAGAAAGGCAGCCACCGCTTCGGGCCTGGCATAGAAGAAAACGAACTGCATTTTGACGTTTCGATAGATGGCCGGCAAAGGAGGGTAAAAGCCCTCATCAGCCGGCATATTCCAGCCTTCACTGTGTTTTAGAGTCATGAGAAAAACCTTTGGCTGTCTCAAACTGAAATGACAAGCCCAGCCCCGCGGACTAGAGCCAGAGGCAAAAAACCGAGCGCCAGTTTACGAAACGTAGAGCACACTAGACGGCTTCTCCGGGGCCATGACGGCGCGTTGCCAGTGAACGGCGTTTCATTCGGGTGAGGATATTACAGCAAGGAGGCCGCTTGTTCCAGGAATTCGACGTATTGCCTGGTATCGCACACCATTCCGGCGTCATTCGAGTTTGGGCAGATACCCCCACTTGGTCCGCACATCGCAGGTTTTTCGCTTTCCCCGCCTGAATGGATCACGTATTCTCTCCATCGCAGTTAGGCTCGTTCCCGTTCCGCCCTTTCCTAAATCGCGCCATACGATGACCGAAAAACTCGCAGAGAGCTTGCCCGAAGTCCACAACTCGGATGCTGCCCGCCTGCCGATTCGCGACAAGCGGTTCTGGTTTTGCCTGGCACTTAGCCTGCTCGTTGGGCTGACGATCAACCTCATTCCAGTCACATTCAAGGTTTTCCAGAAGCTCTTTCGAGCTGGCTACGAAATGCAAGGCCGCACGGAGGCGTTGTATTTTGTCGGAGCGCTCGTCGGCAGCCTGCTCGCAGGAGCCGTCACGAGCAGGACCGGACCCTCCTTGTCCGCTCGTGCGGGACTGGCCTTGGGAAGTTTGGGATGTTTCTTGATCGGATCCGCACAGAATTTCTCGATGCTGCAGGCTGGGTGCCTGCTGATGGGGCTGGGCAGCGTGTGGCTCAGCATTATCTACGGAACCGTCATTGCCGAGTGTTTCCAGACCGTGCGCCAAAGAGTATTTGCAGCCGTGAACCTGACTATGGCCATCAGTGGAACATTGGCTCCAATGGGGCTGGGCCGGTATGTCAGCACAGCTTGGCTGGAATGGGGCTGGCCCTGGTGGATTCCCTACGTTTCGCTCGCTGCCATTTTTCTGCTTTGCCAGTTGGTCGTGCCAAGCATACCGCGCAAGCCCCCCGCGCAACACTCGGAGCCCATTGCATTGGGCTCGCTGCTACGTTCGGCGGCACTCTGGCTCATCGGGTTAGGAACCATTCTGCATGGCATCGGACAGATGGGTGCCGTGGTCTGGCTGGCCAGGCTCTACGAGGGGCGCTTGGGACTTTCGGAGTCGCAGGTGGGCATGATGATCAGTACGAATCTTTTCGGCTTCATCACAGGCAGAATCATTCTCACGCGCTATGGCGGCCGCCTGCCGGACCGGGTGCTGTTGGGTTGCAGCGCCTGTACCGGGTCGATCTTCTACCTATTGACGATCATGACCGGAGAGCATCACTTGGGGCTGCTCTTCATCTATCTGGCGGGCATCGGCATGAGCGGCGACGCAATTTCTCTTCAGTCTTTCACGGCGCTCAGGTTCAGCGAAGCCGCACCGAAGGCCTTTGCGTTCACCCAGGCGCTAGGTCACATGGGAGCTGCGTTCGGTCCCTACTTCATTGGTTTCGTCGGAGATCGAAGTGGGACTCTCGAACAAGCGGTCTGGATCGTACCGATCACCATTGGCACACTCTCCCTTCTGGGATTCGGCTGGCAGCTCACCGACCGTCTGAAGGCTGGCGCGAAACCCCAGCCGGCCTGACTCTGCACGTCACGGATGGAGCCAATACGCGGTCGTCCGTTGACGACAACCCATCGGTACGCTCGCGATTCGCATTTTCCCAGACGCTTGGAAACCCACGAAACGTGGAGAAATTCGCGGACATCCATAGTTATGGCTGCCGCTGGCAGCTCCGTTTCTCCTGTCTTCGACCAACCTCAAATGCCAAACTCCGGCTCGTCCAACCCAGATTGTGCGGCGGCTCACCCGCTAGCATCGACGCACCTGCACGCTGAGGTGCGATTTCTCACATTTTCTGCGGCCGCTCGGGTTCATACGTGCAGAACGGGTCTGAGGCAAGAGGATTGCCGGTCGCTTCGTAGGCACGAGCGCGCGAGCCACCGCACAGCGCACTGTATTCGCAGAATCCACAACGTCCCTCGAATTGCGAAGGATCGTGCAGTGACTTGAAGAGCGGCGCGTTTCGATGGACGTCAGCCACGCGATCCTTGCGAACGTTGCCTGCCACCAACGACAGAAAGCCGGCAGGACAGACGTCGCCTGTGTTCGAAACAAACAGGATGCCGTGCCCGTCGCGAATGCCGAAGCCTCGTGTAGCGCCACTCTTCTTGATCTGCTCGCCTGTCAATCCCTCCGCCTTCATGCGTTCCAGCACGACCCTTCGGTAAGCAGGAGCCTCCGTCGTCGCAACAATAAAAGGCGCCTCGCTCACTTTCTCGTAGATCCAGCCCATGAGCGTCTCGCCTTCCTCGGGCGAAAGCGGCTGCAACGCTTTCCCGCGGCCAACCGAAATCAGGAAAAACAGGCTCCAGCGGGCAAGTCCAAAAGGCTTTAGCAGATCGTAAACCGCTGGCACGTCGGCGGCCGTTTCTTCGGTTACCAGGGTGTTCACCTGCAAAGGCATCTCGAGTTCTTGGGTTCACTGGATGGCCTGGAGCGTACGATCGAACGTGCCAGGGACACCCCGAATCGCGTCGTGGCGCTCGGCGGTGGAGCCATCGAGACTAAGTCCCAAACCCTCGACCTCATGCGCTTTCAGCTGCACGAGAATCTCTCGAGTCAGTGCAGGCGTGGTAGCGGGTGTGATTGAGACACCGATGCCTAACTTACGGGCCGTGTCGATCAATTCAAAAAGGCCGGACCGTGCAAGTGGATCGCCGCCGGTCAAGATCAGCTGTGGGAGCGGATCGCCAAAGTCCTGGATCTGGTGGAGAAAGGAGACGCCCTCTTCGAACGTCAGCTCCATGGGGTGCCGGTCCGGCACCGCTTCGGCGCGGCAATGGCGGCACGCCAACGCGCAGGCTTGCGTCGTCTCCCAGTAAATATTCAAAGGCGTCTGGGCGTAATCTCGAGGTTTCCCGTGATTCAGGAGTCGTGACATAGTTGTAGTCTAGTAGCCTTTTGGGTTTTGCGACTGAACGAAAACCTAAGCTTTTATCATACTCGAAGGCCGTTGATCAGCCTGCAAGAAGTCCTTGGGTGTGCGACAAATTTGTGGGTGGATAGCATTTTGGGGCGAAGGGGTGGTAGAAGCTGAATGCTGGTAAAGCATGCAGAGAGGAGCCCCCCGATGACACTGCAAGAGTTGGAGCAACACCGCCGGG